>JAAZGX010000013.1 GCA_012511005.1 Clostridiales bacterium | reverse complement strand
GATTTATGAGTAAACAGTTATGTGAAGATATAGTAAAAGTGCTTGATGATAAAAAGGCATTAAATATAGCGGCGATAGAGATTAAGGAGCTTACAATTGTAGCCGATTATTTTGTAATAGCAACGGCAACATCAACGACGCATTTAAGAGCGCTCATTGATGAACTTGAAAAGCAAATGACGGAAAAGGGCAGTTCCCCCGCTCGCATTGAGGGTAAAGCAACGGGTTGGGTATTAGCGGATTTCTCCGCTGTTGTTGTGCATTTATTTTTACAAGAAACGAGAGAATTTTATAATCTTGAACGACTATGGGACGACGGAGCAAAGTTAGATTTATCATATATAATTAAGGATTAAACAATTTTGAGAGGACTATACAGATGATTTATAATGCAAAAAAGACCGAGCGAAAATGGCAGGATATATGGGAAGAAGGCGGCGTATTCCATGCAAAATACAATATAGACAAGCAGAAGTTTTACGCTCTTGTTGAGTTTCCGTATCCAAGCGGCGCCGGAATGCATGTCGGGCATATAAAGGCATATGCCGGACTTGAGGTTATTTCCAGAAAAAGAAGAATGCAGGGGTATAATGTTCTTTTTCCCATAGGCTTTGATGCTTTTGGGCTGCCAACAGAGAATTATGCCATAAAAACAAATCTTCATCCTCGTATAGTTACGGATAATAATATTGAAAAGTTTTCAGAACAGCTTAAAAGGATAGGCTTTTCTTTTGACTGGTCACGAGTTATTGATACTACAGACGAAAATTATTATAAATGGACACAGTGGATTTTCCTTAAAATGTTTGAAAATGGACTTGTTTTCAAAGATAAAGCGCTCGTAAACTACTGTCCGTCATGTAAAGTTGTATTATCAAACGAAGATTCTCAGGGCGGTAAATGTGACATATGTCATAATGATGTTGTACAAAAATCAAAAGATGTTTGGTATTTAAGAATAACTGAATATGCGGACAAACTTTTAGAAGGGCTTGAAGAAGTGGATTTTCTACCGAACATTAAGCTCCAGCAAGTTAATTGGATAGGGAAATCCACAGGTGCATTTGTAAGATTTGATATAAAAGGCATAGATGAAAAACTTCAAGTTTATACAACAAGACCGGACACGCTTTTCGGGGCAACATTTATGGTTATAGCTCCCGAACATCCTATTATAAATAAATACAGTGAAAAAATTGAAAATATGGCACAGCTTCAGGAGTATAGAAAAGAATGCGCCAAAAAAACAGAGTTTGAGCGTACTCAGCTCAATAAAGATAAAACAGGCGTGAAAATAGAGGGACTTAAAGCTATAAATCCCGTAAATAATGAGGAAATACCGATTTACATATCGGACTATGTAATGATGGGATACGGTACGGGAGCTATAATGGCGGTGCCTGCACACGACGAGAGAGATTATGAGTTTGCCAAAAAGTTCGGTATTGAAATTATTGAGGTTATTAAAGGCGGGGATATTGAAAAAGAGGCATACCCGGGCGACGGGGAAATGATAAATTCTGGATTTTTAAATGGATTGACAAATAAAAATGACTCAATAGATAAAGTAATAGAGTTTTTGGAAGAGAAAAACCTTGGTGAAAAAGGCGTTCAGTATAAAATGAAGGATTGGGCATTTAACAGGCAAAGATATTGGGGCGAGCCTATTCCGATAATTCATTGTGAGAAATGCGGAATAGTTCCCGTGCCGTATAATGAGCTTCCTTTAAGACTGCCGGAAATAAAGGATTTTGAGCCGGGGAAAGACGGCGAAAGTCCTCTTGCAAGAATAGAGTCATTCGTAAATTGCGAATGTCCGAAATGTTTAGGCAAAGCTAAAAGAGAAACGGATACAATGCCTCAATGGGCAGGTTCTTCATGGTATTTTCTGCGATATATTGACCCCGATAACAATAGTGAATTTGCAAATGAAGAAAAGTTAAAGTATTGGATGCCTGTGGATTGGTATAACGGAGGTATGGAGCATGTTACGCGCCACCTTATTTATTCAAGGTTTTGGTATAGATTTCTTTATGATATAGGGCAGGTGCCATACAAAGAGCCGTATGCGAAAAGAACGGCACAAGGGCTTATTTTAGGACCTGATGGCGATAAAATGAGTAAATCCAAGGGTAATGTTGTAGACCCCAACGAGGTTATTGATGAGTATGGCGCTGATGTTCTTCGTTCTTATGTTCTGTTTATGGGGGACTATGAAAAAGCGGCGCCATGGTCTGAAAGCAGTGTAAAAGGCTGTAAAAGGCTCGTTGATAGAGTGTATAATCTTTATGAAATTTTGACAGACTCCAAAAACTATTCAAAAGAACTTGAATCATCATTTCATAAAACCATAAAAAAAGTTACTTTGGATATTGAAGCGCTTAAATTTAACACGGCAATAGCTGCAATAATGACGCTTTTGAATGAGATATATGACAAAGGCTCTATCACAAAAGGAGAAATGAAAGCACTCCTTATAATCCTCAATCCGTTTATTCCTCATGTTACAGAGGAGCTTTGGGAAATGTGCGGTTTTGATGGTTTGCTTGCAAATGCCGCTTGGTGTTCTTATGACGAGGAAAAGTGTAAAGACAGTGAGATTGAAATTGTAATTCAAATTTGCGGTAAAATACGCGAAAGAATAATGATAAGCGCAAATAGTTCATCGGAAGAAGCAATAGAAAAAGCGAAATCACTTGAAAAAATTGCAGAAGCGATTAAAGGTAAAACTATTGTCAAGGAAATTTATGTTTCCGGTAAGCTCGTAAACATTGTTGTAAGATAGTTTTCGTTACCGGCTGTATTATACAGCCGGCAACCTGTTAAGGTGTGTAAAGACTTTTATGATGCGTCAGCATATAAAGGCACCTTTAATTGATGTTGTTTAAAAAGTAGTTTTAACCTGAAAAGAATTACAGCATGTTGCGTCAACTTCTATTGGTTGGTGCATACAGCTTCCAACTTCAATATTATTGAGCGTACAGTAGTTGTCAGGTCTGCTGTGAAACTTACAGGTATCAACGGTGCAGCCTATGGATTTGTTTTTGTGTTCTTTTTCGATTTTCATTTTTATCTCCTGCTTTTTAATATTTGCGGTTTCCCACTATCTTATTTTTTTACGAATATCGTTATTTATGGGGTGTAATAATTGGACGCAAACTATTTAAGTAAGGCTTTATCGTTATTAGAAAGAGAAACGCCGTTAAAATTAAGAGATTGTGGTACATATTGCCATTCGATTTGCTGTAAAGGCGGCAGCCTTGACAAAACAGTCTTTTTATTTCCGGATGAAAAAGAGCTTTTTTTTGAGCAAAACTATAAATTTTTACATACAAAAGCTAATTTTTCGTATGATGCTCTCGTTTGTGACGGTATATGTGACAGAAAATACAGACCGCTTGGATGTAGAGTTTTTCCCCTTTTTCCTCTTGCTACAAAAATAGGGGATACGGTAAAAATCAGTGTTGTTTTCGACCCCAGAGCAAAAAGAATTTGCCCGTTGTCAAATAATATGAACAATATTTCAAAAAGCTTTATAAAAGCCGTAAAAAGAGCCGGAGAGTATTTAATATTAGATAAAAAGCAACAAGAATACTTGCTTTCTTTGTCAGATGAGCTTCGAGAATACGCTAATTTAAGTTATAAATTAGGAATAAGCTCGTAAACGGAGGTTAAAATTAACAATTTATTCATAATTATGCACAACTTTAACAACATTTTACCTATATAAATATAAGTGACATTAGTTGCTCATTTCAATTCATTTTCTCTTTCCAAAACAGCGCTCTGATTTTATCGGGGCGTTGCTTTTTACTTTTTTATTTTAAGCTTATTTTGCAAAATATTAAAAATTAACCTTGACAAGATATTATAGAATGTGTTATATTATCGACTGTAAAGGTTACGGTCTTTACAAATAAGGCGGTTAGTAGGGATTACTGTGGCGAAAAATTTAGAGGTTATATTGCTGCTTGATTTTTATGGTGATATGCTCACCGATAACCAGCGCAATTTTTTGGGTTATTATTATAATGATGATTTATCTCTTTCTGAAATTGCGCAGAATGAGGGCATTACTCGTCAAGGTGTTCGTGATGCTGTTAAAAGGGCTGAAAATCAACTTTTTGAAATGGAAAATAGATTAGGTCACGCAAAAAGATTTCAGCAGGTGCGCCGCGGACTTAATGAAATAATTGAGTGTACTGACAATATAAACGATTTTAATATGCGAAACTCTCTGTCAAGAGAAGTAAATGATGCGGTAGTTCGCATTAAATCAATTGTTTCATCATTGGTTGAATAAAAGGAGCATATATGGCATTCGAAGGTTTATCAGAGCGAATAGAATCTGCTTTTAAGCGCCTTAGAAGTAAGGGCAGTCTTAATGAGCAGGATGTAAAAGAGGCGATGCGTGAGATTAGATTGGCGCTGCTTGAGGCTGATGTTAACTATAAGGTTGCTAAAGATTTTACTAATGTTGTGACGGAACGCGCAATAGGCGAAAAGGTTATGGAAAGCCTTACTCCGGCACAGATGGTCGTAAAAATAGT
>JAAZGX010000160.1 GCA_012511005.1 Clostridiales bacterium | reverse complement strand
CTATACGCGGGTTTTCCATTGGCAAGATAAAGGTCAAATCCCTCTTTTACGGAGGAAACATACCCTTTTTCCATCATAATTCGCGCAAAGTGCGCTCTGCCTACGATATTCCCCGGAGCTATTTTTAACACTTCCTCAACGGAAACATCAAAACCTATTTCTTTTAATAACCTGCTCGTTTCATAAGTACGCTCTACTCTGACTCTTTTTATTTCCTCTAAAGCGTTTAGCATATCTTTATTTTTTATGTCTATATAATAGCCGAGTATGTGCGTTTCCGTCTCAGACTTTGCGGAAAACTCTATACCGGGAACTACTTCAAGCCCTATTCTTTCGCCCTCTTTTACAGCTTCCTTAACACCGTCTATACAGTCATGGTCCGTAAGAGATATAGCGGAAAGTCCTGCCCTTTTTGCGTGGTGTACTAACTCAACAGGCGTCATAGAGCCGTCTGATTTATTTGAATGCGTGTGTAAGTCTATATACTTCTCCATATTATTTTACTGACCAAAGCCCTAAAGCGGGGTTACCGATATAAAAAATTTCTTCACCGTTTTCGAGCGTGTTATACCCTTCCTTTAGCTTTTTTGTGTCGTATACTTTTATAGCCTCTTTATACGGCATATACTTAAAGCCTACACCCTCAACCTCTTGTTTAGTAAGCTTTTCTGTACAGTATGTTATAGAAAACCTATCGTCAGATGAGCCGTGTATTAAATGTGCCGCGACTGAGAGATTATTTTGCAAATCCTCATTCTCTTTCGTAAGCTTTAATACATTTCCCCGCCCTACATAGCCGTATTTTCTAATAAGCCTGTCATTTTCCTCATCTTCCCCGAAGTGCCTGACGCCGGAGGCTAAAACAATAAGCTCGCCGCCGTCTTTTATAGCCATTCGCGTTCTGTAAATTGCTTTGTTGCCAAGCCATGTACTCTTAAATTCTCTCCCGTCAAGGTTTACTATCACCTTGCTAAGCGGCTTTTCTACATAGATTAAATTTAGCTCGCTGCTAAGTTTTACCGCCTGTTCAAAAAGCTCCCTCTTATTGCCAAGGAACATACCGTGAATAAATGTATCGTCCCCCTTATTTGTCGTAACAGTTAAAACATAAAGCAGCGGCAAGTCACTTAAAAAATGCTCCTGCGCATAATCGAACACTTTTCTAACGGGCGAAAAGTCCTTGCCCATAATACGCTCCATACCGTAAAAGGCACCGAGCATATGCGATGAGTTAATCATATTTGCACCGCCGCACCCGACGAATATGTTTTTTGAATAATTCGCCATTCCAACGACTTCATGAGGCACTACTTGACCTATTGATATTAAAAGGTCATAGCTTTTATCCATTATGAGTTTGTTTACCTCAACATCAATTTTTTCATTTACAAGCCCCTCTGATACCTCGTTTACGAATTGGGCGGGTACTTCGCCAATCTTTACAACATCCTTACGCCAATTATGAACAATTAGTTTCTCATATGGAACACCCTCGCCGAAAAACAGAAGTGACT
>JAAZGX010000159.1 GCA_012511005.1 Clostridiales bacterium | reverse complement strand
TTTTTAACATAGGTTATTCCGTCAATCTTATCAAGCTCACGGCATGCAGCCTCTCTTTGCTCATAAAGCCTGCCGCCCGGGATTATCATCTCCCTCGTACTTTCAGGGTCCGCAAGAGCCGCAGGAATAACAAGCTGCGGCAAAGCATTGGCGCAAAGGCGCATAGCGCAAAGCTGAACAAGCCCCGCGGCAAAATCCGAAGCCTTGTCTTTCTTGCCGCTGACAACCATCCAGCCGCACCTAAATCCGCAAATAATATGTGACTTTGAAAGCCCGTTCATAGTAACGACAAGAAGGTCGGGCGCCAAAGTGGCAGTTGATACATGCGCAAGGTCGTCCATAACAAGCCTGTCATAAATCTCGTCAGAAAATACGACAAGATTATGCTCTCTTGCTATTTGTAAAAGCTCTAAAAGCAGCTCTTTCGGATAAAGCGCTCCTGTGGGGTTGTTGGGGTTAATTATTACAAGCGCCCTTGTTTTTGGGGTTATTTTTGACCTAATATCATCTAAATCAGGATACCAAAGAGCCTCTTCATCACAAACATAGTGTACGGGCTTTGCACCTGCTATATACACTGAATTTGTCCAAAGAGAATAGTCCGGCGCGGGGACGAGAATTTCGTCGCCATAATTGAGAAGCGCCGTAAGCACCATTGTAACAAGCTCGCTGACACCGTTTCCTATAAAAACATCGTCAGGCGTAATATCCTTTATTCCTTTGGATTTATGGTATTCGCAAATAGCCTCCCGCGCGTCAGGCATACCTTTTAAGTCACAGTATGCTACTGCTTTATCGGCATTATTGATAAGCGCGTTTCTTACGCTGTCGGGCATCTTAAACCCAAAAGTTGCGGGGTTGCCCGTATTAAGGCGCATTACATCAATACCCTCTTTACGCATACGCATCGCTTCTACGAACACGGGACCTCTTATATCGGAATGTACATTTTTAAGCTTGTCAGAGCGCATTATTAAACTCATAAAATCCCTCTTTTTCTGTATAATACATATATTATACTTTAAGGATTTTAAGCAGTCAAGAGAAAGATTTTTGTTTATTCGCATGGTTGCATTTTTTGCGGGGATGGTGTATACTTTACAAGAATTTTCCGGATAAATCCGGAGTATTAACGGAGGAATTGTAAAAATGAAAAAAGTCTTATGTCTTATTATCTCACTGACTATGCTGTTCGCTCTTGCCTCATGCGGCGGAAACAATGGCGGTACCACCGGCGTATCCGGCTCCGAAACGGAAAAAACAACTGTTAAATTAGCCGTTCTGAAAGGCCCCACAGGCATGGGCGCCGCGTATCTTATGAAACAGAACGAGGAAAACAAATCCGCAAATAAGTATATATTCACAATCGAAAACACGCCTGATGCTATGTCCGGTCAGTTAATTAGCGGCTCTTTAGATATGGCTGCCGTTCCTACTAACCTTGCCGCAACCTTAAAAAATAAGGGTGGGGCAGATATCAAAATAATCGCCGTAAATACTTTAGGCGTCCTGTATCTGCTTGAAAAAGGCAATTCTATAAAAAGTATATCTGATTTGAACGGTAAAAAAGTTATAGCATCCGGCAAAGGCTCAACAGCAGAGGCAGTTATTCAAAAACTGTTTTCAGACGCTTCTGCAGAAATCACTTATGCCGCAGAGCATACAGAGGCTGTTTCCCTTGCCGCTTCGGGCAGTTACGATATTTGCATACTTCCTGAGCCTTTTGTCACAACCTTGATTTCTAAAGATATTGGCTTTAGGGTTGCGCTTGACCTTACAAAGGAATGGAAAGATGCGGGTCTTTCTGAGCTTACTATGGGCGCCATTGTCGCAAGAACAGAGTTTATCAATAAAAATGAGGCGGCTGTAAAGAGCTTTCTTACTGAATATGCGTCATCTGTTGAATACGCAAATAAAAATGTTGACGATGCCGCCGCTCTTATTGACACATACGGTATTATGGCGAAAGATATTGCAAAAGCGGCTATTCCTAATTGCAATATGGTTTGTATTACGGGTAATGAAATGAAAACAGCACTTGTTGATTTTTATAAAGTTCTTGACGGTTTTAATGCTGCTTTAATAGGCGGAGGACTTCCCGCCGATGATATTTATTACTTGAAATAATGGAAAATCAAAAGCTTAAAAAGCTTTTAAGAAGTTTATCGGTAGCTGTTCTTTGGCTTGCCGTGTGGGAGTTGTTATCGTATTTTGTAGGCTCTGAGGTACTGCTCCCCTCTCCTTTTTTAGTCATAAAGGCGCTCATGTCAATGATGAAAACGGCAGACTACTATATATCCTCCGGCTACTCGATTTTAAGAATTCTTCTTGGATTTCTTATGGGAGTTATTTTTGGCATAATTATAGCCGTAGTCACAAAGCTTTCAAAGTGGATTGCGGCTTTTCTGTCTCCGTTACTTACTGTTATTAAAGCTACGCCCATAGCCTCATTTATAATACTGCTTATGGTTTGGGTAAACAGGGACATAGTCCCTGTGTTCACATCCGTTTTAATCGTAACACCTATTGTTTGCGGCAGTTTTCTTACTGCTATAAATGAGACGGACGCTAATCTTTTAGAGATGGCGAAAGCGTTTAATATGAGCAAAGGGAAAAAGATTAAAAAACTCTATATTCCGTCTGTACTGCCGCATTTTTCGTCCTCGTCTGCCACAGCGCTTGGCATGGCATGGAAAGCCGGCACAGCGGCGGAGGTCATATGTAACCCGCATTTCGGAATAGGTTCACGGCTTTATGATTCTAAAATATACCTTGAAGTACCAAAGCTTTTCGCTTGGACCGTTACGGTTGTAACGCTTAGCTTTCTTTTAGAAAAGCTGTTCTCCTTTTTTGCCTTAAAAGCAAATGAAAGGAGGCGGACATATGATTGAATTTGACAAGGTTTCAAAAAGCTTTGACGGAAAACAGGTGCTGAAGAACTTTAGTGTCACATTCAAAAAAGGTGAATTCGTGTGCCTTTTAGGCGCCTCCGGTTGCGGCAAAACAACGGTATTAAGATTAGCGAGCGGCTTAACTTTACCTGATTTCGGAGAAATTAAGAGAGACATAACACAAAGGCAATCTTTTATTTTTCAAGAAAATAGGCTGCTTCCTTGGTATGACGCTTTAGGGAATATTCTTGCCGTAACAGATGACAGAGAAAAAGCGGAATACTTTTTAAGGCAAACGGGGCTTTATGATGATAAGCATAAGTTTCCGAATGAACTGAGCGGCGGAATGAAAAGGCGGTTGGCTACTGCACGCGCCTTAGCTTTCGGCGGTGATATTTTCTTTCTTGACGAGCCTTTAAGAGAGCTTGACAAAAAAACAGCATCACTTATAAACGCACTGCTTAAAAAGGAGCTTAATGGAAAAACTGTTATTATGGTAACACATATACCGGAACACGCGAACCTGCTTGCCGATAGAATATTAACAATCGGCTAAGGTTTTACGAACTATGGGCGACTTAGGATTTTTTCCTTTGTCGCTTTTTCTATTTATTAAATTTATTATATTTGAATGTTTTTCATGTTACATGCCTAAAATAATAAAAGTATGTAAAAAGGGCGGTATATATGAAAATCGGAATAATAAAAGCTTTATACTATTATGAATACGGCGACTTATGGACATATTTTTTAACAAATCTCGGTCATGACTGCGTGTTTTCTGAGCATAATGGAAATTCCTCATATTTATGCGGTGACGAGGCGTGTTTACCCATAAAGATGTATCATTCTCACGCACAAAGTTTGATTTCTTCCGGGGCGGACTTTATTTTTTCTCCCAAAATTATAAAATGCGGAAAAAGCAGTTTCACATGTCCTAAAGTAATTGGAGTTAACGAAATGCTTCAAGCATCATTAAAGCCTGTTATACCACTTATTTCTCCGGAATTTACGGGGGATTTTAAGTCCTTTTTCGCAAATACAGGGCTTCTCCTTAATGAGAATGCGGTTAATATAAAAAGTGCCTTAAATAAAACACTTTTATATAATGATAGAAAAGTAGTGTTTAATTCTGTTTCAAAGGCGAAAAATGACGACAATGATTTTCAACATACCGTGTGCCTTTTAGGTCATAAGTATGTGGTTGATGATAAATCAATAAATATGGACATAAAAGACAAACTGCGCCGCCTTGGAATTCGATGTATCACATCCACTTATTTTGATAACACTTTTTTAACCTCTGCCGCCTCACGCGCTCTTTCAGTTACGCCGTTTTGGATAACGGGAAAACAAGCAACAGGACTTGCCGCCGCCTGTGAAACTAAGGCAGATGAAATTGATGGATATATTTATCTTTCGGCTTTCGGCTGCGGACCCGATTCATTTATCGTGCCGCTAACGAAAAAATATGTAGGAATTTTAAGCGGCAAGCCGTTTATGGAAATCTCCCTTGATGAGCATACGGCGGCAACGGGGCTTGATACGCGGCTTGAAGCGTTTATTGATATGATAAAGGACAGAGTAACGGTATGATATTAACATTTCCGAACTTTGGCAACTTGTCTGTTTTGCTTTCCGTTTTAATGCGTGAATGGGGTGTGCCGTTTATTATGCCGCCTAAAACGACAAAAAACACCGTTTCGTTAGGCAGCAGATACGCGCCCGCGGACGCGTGTTTACCTCTTAAAATTATTCTTGGCAACTTTTTAGAGGCTTCAAATAAGGGAGCAGACACAGCCGTATTTTTAGGAGGCGTAGGACCGTGCCTGTTCGGTTGTTTTTCACAAATGATTGAGCTTGCATTTATTGAAAACTCTATACCTATTAATATGTTAAGAGTAGAGCCAAATAAAGACGGCTTAAAACATACGCTTAGTTTAATAAAGAAAGAGTCGGGTAAGAGCCTTTCTGAAATTGCCTCCCCTATTTTTGACGGAGCAAAAAGCTGCCATATGCTTGATAAGCTTGAAAACCGCCTTTTGCTCGTGCGCTCTACTATTGAAAACGAAACTGAGAGGAAAGAGTTTAACGCATTTGAAGAGGATGTAAATACCCTGTTAAACAATGCCGAAAGTTTTCGAGAACTTCTTAATATAATAGAGTCTTCTTATAAAAAGGCCGAAAGCTTTATAGGCGAAAGGCAAAAAATCTTTGCCGTTGGTATTGTCGGGGATATTTATACTACAATAGACAGTGACGCTAATTATAATTTGCAAAAGCAGCTTGCTAATATGGGTGCATATAGTGAACGCTCTATGACTATAAGTAAATGGTTTAAGGACAAGCTCGTTTATACCCCTTTCGGCTGGAGATGGTATTCAAAGCCGCATATACCAAAAGGCATAGGCGGATTTGCAAGGCAGACTGTCGGCTATGCGTCTATGTGGTCTAATACGGTAGACGGGATTATACAGGTTCATCCGCTCAACTGTATGCCTGAAGTCGCAGCTAATACCGTTCTTTCTAATATGTCTCGTGAATATGACTTTCCTTTCCTTTCTCTTGTGCTTGACGAATTATCGGGGACATCTGGGTATGTTACGCGCATAGAGGCATTTTATGATTTATTGGAGGCGAAAAGTTAAATGCAAAACCTTTGGCTTGGGATTGATGTCGGCTCTGTCAGCACAAAGCTTGTGCTTATGGACGACAACAAAAGCATTGTAAATAAAGTCTACTTAAAAACAGAAAGCTCACCTATGAAAAGCGTGATTAAAGGGTACGATGCAGTACTTTCAAACACGAATAAGGACATAAAAATCTGCGGCGCGGGCGCAACGGGCAGCGGGCGCAAAATAGCGGCGGCAATAGTTAATGCTGATGCTGTGAAAAACGAGATAACCGCACACGGCACCGCCGCTCTTATAACAGATAAAAATGCGCGAACCGTACTTGAGATTGGCGGGCAGGACTCTAAGATTATATTTTTAAAAGACGGCTGTGTCGTAGACTTTAATATGAATACCGTTTGTGCTGCCGGCACCG
The DNA here is from genome assembly GCA_012511005.1 of Clostridiales bacterium. GTDB lineage: Bacteria > Bacillota > Clostridia > Oscillospirales > Acutalibacteraceae > DTU089. The sequence goes on along the minus strand of JAAZGX010000159.1, from coordinate 1,012 downwards.
GCTCATTTCTTGATAGGCAGGCGTTAAGACTCGGTATTCCTGTTTCACAGATTGGCAGTCTGTCGGCTAAAGCGAAAAACCCCGTAAAAATCGCCGGTAAGTGCGCGGTTTTTGCGGAGTCTGATATGATACACAGGCAGCAGGAGGGCTATTGTATTGAGGATATCCTTTCAGGGCTTTGCGACGCACTCGTAAGAGGGTACTTAAACAACCTTGCAAGCGGCAAAAAGATTGAGGGTCCCGTTTTGTTTCAAGGAGGCGTGGCTGCAAACACCGGAATTAAGCGCGCGTTTGAAAAGGCGCTTGATATGACAGTCACAGTACCAGAATATTATGATGTTATGGGAGCTTGGGGCGCTGCCGTTATAGCGCAGAAGACAGTCAATAAAAACAACGGCAAATCATCTTTTCGTGAAATTAAAGGGAACATTGACGACTGGGAAATGAAAAGCGCTGTCTGCGGCGGTTGTGCAAATTGTTGTACTATCGTTTCTGTTCTAAACGGCGGCACCGTAACTGCAAAATGGGGCGGCAGATGTAATTAAAAATTAGTTGAAAAAAGCTGAAAAATGTATTGACATAGCATTTTGTCTGTGATAATATAGCGTTTAGGTTAAGGGGGTATAGGGTTGCAATACATTTTGAAAAACGCTTTTGTTTTCCTTGACGGCCGCTTTTCTAAAAATGATGTTTCTATCGAGGGTGGCGTTGTTTCAGATATTTCCCCGTATGTTTCTTTAGCGGAAGGCTCTTTAATTTATGATTTAAATAATTGTTATATATTTCCCGGTCTCTTGGACGCTCATGTTCATCTTAGAGAGCCGGGTTTTTCATATAAAGAAACAATTAAAAGCGGTACTGCGGCTTCGGCAAAGGGCGGTTTCACCGGTGTTTGTGCTATGCCTAACCTCTCACCCGTACCCGATAGCCTTAGTAACCTTAATATAGAATTAGAGCTTATAAAGAAGAATGCTTCAGTAGCAGTTTATCCCATAGGCGCTATAACCGTTTC
>JAAZGX010000158.1 GCA_012511005.1 Clostridiales bacterium | reverse complement strand
GGCAGCTTTTTTGCACGCAAAATGGCAGAGCAAGGATATACTGTTGCGGTTTTTGATAAGCTTCCGGAGAAAGAACAGGGAAGCAGATTAGGCGTCTTTCATACTGATAAAGAGCGTTTTGCGCCGTATGGCGTTCCTGAGCCAAAATCGGGTGACGAGGATTATTTAGGCATATTTGAGTATGGTATTACGAAATCTGCGTTTGATAATTATCCTAAACGCGCTGATTACCCATTTTTAATCCTACATTTTGCACCTTTTCTAAAACGGCTTCGCAATTGGGCGGCAGAAAAAGATACAGAGTATTATTTTGATGCGGACTTTTCTGATTTTCAATATGATGACGAGGGTAACATTAAAGGCGCAGTCTTTAATATCGGCGGCGAAACCATAACCGTAAACTCAAAACTCGTTGCCGATTGCTCCGGTATCCCCTCCGTTGCAAGACGAAAGCTAAAAAACAGCCGTGTAGAAACATTTGAAATATCTCCGCGCGATATGTTTTATGTTGTACTCCATTATGTAAAACTAAAAAATCCCGACAAGGATATTATTACATACCCTACCGGATACGCGCAGTATAAATCTTGGTATGCCGCAGGAGACGAGCCGGGTACCTGTGTTTTCGGAACGGGTGCCAATTTATCTTTTGATTATGCAAAGGTTTGCCATGAGCGTTTCAGAAATGCCGTGCAGCTTCCGGAGCATGAGTATATTCGTACAGAATACGGTGTTACGCCGTACCGCCGCCCGCCTTACTCCATGGTTGACAATGGTTTTATATGTATGGGTGACACCGCTTGTATGACAAAGCCCTTTAGCGGCGAGGGTATTTCCTCCGGCTGGGTCGGTTGTGATTTAGCGGCACAAGTAGCAAGTAAAGCGATGAAAGACGGTGAATATCCGACAGAGGCGGCACTTTGGGAATACAATCTTCTTTATGCAAAAAGTCAAGGTGCGGATTTTGCCAACATCACGGCTATGTTAGTAAATGCGGTTGATTGTACGGCGGAAGAAAATGAATACGAATTTAAAAAGGATATTGTATTTACGAGTAAACAGTTAACTCGTACCAATCGTACATTTAGCGCAGATATGCCCGTTTCTGATTCGGTTCTTTTAGTGTTAAAGGTTATAGTCGGGGTTTTAAGCGGTAATATTAGTGTTAAAAGCGTAAGAAACCTCTTAAAAGGTGTTCTTTGCGGCATGAAGCTAAAATCCCATTATAAAAATTATCCCGCCTCTCCTGATTATTATGAAAAATGGTCAGAAAAAGCGGAAAAACTTTGGACTAAAACCGGCAATATGGCAGATGTTGTAGAGAAATTAGAAAAGCAAAACTCAACTAAAAGTTAAATCCTTTTTAATAGCAGCGTCGACCGCTTTCGTTACAGCATCTTGAAAGCCGTTTTCTTGAAGTGAAGTTACTCCCTCGATGGTAATACCGCCGGGGGAACAAACCTTGTCTATCAATTCCCAAGGGTGTTTCTTACTGTCAATTAAATACTTAGCGCTTCCCTCGAATGTTTTATAAACGATTTTTTCTGCCAAGTCACGAGTCAACCCGTTTTTAACAGCCGCCCTTACTAAAGCGTCCGCAAACATAAAGCAGAAAGCAGGCGCCGCCCCGCCAATAGCATCAAATACAGGAAAAAGACTTTCCGGAAGCTCTACTGACTCCCCGCAGGAACGAAGTAAAATGACGGCTTGCTCTTTCATTTCCTCCGTCACATATTCGTTAAAACAGAAGGCGCTAACTGCCTCCCCTATGGCGGCATTCAGGCTTGACATAACCCTTAAAATAGGAACCTCTTTACCTAAAACGCTTTCAAAAGCACAAATTGATTTACCTGCCGCTATTGAAATAATCAGCGGTTTTTTTATAGATACCGCAGAGGCTATTTGCTCTAATACGGATGAAACTACATTAGGCTTTACAGCTATTACAATATAGTCGCAATTTGTTATTAAACGCAGTATATTGGTAGTTATATCAATAGAAAGCCTTGACTTTAACTCTGAAAGCTTTTCCTCGTCAATATCATACGCCTCTATTCTGTCAGCGCTAATAAGAGTAGAATTTATAGCTCCCCTAATAAGAGCCTCTGCCATATTTCCGGCGCCGATAAAGCCATATTTCCTATTTGTTCTCATCATTTACTCCTCAAGTTTTGATGTGCAATGCGGACAGCGTACCGCACTAATATCAATTTCACTTTTGCAAAAATCACACTTTTTTGTAGCAAGAGTTGGGGCTTCGTCTTCTTTTTTTCCTAACTCCTTAACACTGTTTATAAAGCGTATTACAATAAATATTACAAAAGAAACAATTAAAAAGTTTAATACAGCACTTATAAAAGTACCATAGCTAAGTAGTGCCGCGCCGGCTTTTGTTGCTGCTTCAAGGTTTTCATAGGTGTTACCATCAAGCGCTATAAACCACTCATTAAAAGAAATTCCGGCTGTTACAAGGCTAATAACAGGCATAATTATATCGTTTACAAGTGAATTCACGATAGCTGTAAAAGCAGCGCCAATTACTATACCAACAGCAAGGTCAATTACACTGCCCCTTAGAATAAACTTTTTAAATTCAGTAACAAACGACTTTCCACGCCTTTTCTTTGACATAATACCACATCTCCTTTGTAAGAAATATACCATATAATTGTATTTAATGCAATAAATAATTGATTTTCGGTTTTATTTAGTATATAATTGCATTAATCTTTTTTTAGGGGGGATAACATGATTCTTGCAGCTGATATCGGTAACACAAATATTACTATTGGTGTATTTAAAAAGGGCACATTACTTTTCATTTCTCGGCTTAACACCGTAAAGCAAAAAACCGAGGATGAATATGCTATTAATCTTAAAGATATTTTAGCGTTAAATAATGTACGCGGAGAATTTAGCGGTGCAATCATAGCCTCCGTCGTGCCTGAACTTACAAATGTTTTTAAGAATGCCGTCCATAAGGCAACAGGAAAGCTTTCTCTCGTAATAGCCCCCGGACTTAAAACAGGACTTAGTATAAATATTGATAATCCGAAGGAACTTGGCGCTGATTTTGTCGCCGGTGCCGTCGGAGCAATTAATAAGTACCCTCTGCCCTGCCTTATTATTGACCTTGGCACAGCTACAAAGCTTAGTGTAATAAGTAAAAGCAGTGAATTTTTAGGCTGCGTTATAGCTCCGGGTATTGAAATATCGCTTGACGCGCTTTCAAACAGGACTTCTCAACTACCGTCTGTAAGTCTTGAGCCGCCTCCTCGCACCACCGGTACAAATACGATTGACAGTATTAAGTCCGGTACTATTCTCGGCACAGCCGCCATGATTGACGGCTTAGCTGATTTGCTCGAAAATGAGCTTGGCGCCGCGTTTAATACTATTGTCGCGACAGGCGGACTTTCTAAAGTCATTATCCCTGAGTGTAGAAAAGATATTATACTAAACAAAACGCTTGTTTTAGAAGGTCTATTTGAAATATACTATAAAAACATTAGATGAAAATTCTGTTTGACGAGACTGCTAACTGCTCGTACAAAACAGAAAGGATGTTTAGACTTTCTATTTCATAAACCAAATTATGCGTTGCATCCATATGGAGCGACAGCAAGGAGGAAAACCATGTCAATCGCACACTCAAACTCTCGCACGAAGATACTCTTTTTAGTTCAATTCTCGCTTCTTCTTGCAATTGAAGCAATCGTTAGCTTTACCCCTCTTGGCTCACTTCCGGCGTTAGGTCCGATTGTGGCAACCCTTTCACACATTCCTGTTATTTTAACAGCTGTTATTCTTGGCACCGCGGCAGGCACAGCTATGGGGTTTATGTTTGGTCTTTTTAGCTTTATAGTATGGACCTTTACCCCGCCCTCCCCTATTATTGCTTTTGTATTTACTCCGTTTTATACTTTAGGTGAAATGAAAGGCGGCTTTGCAAGCATTTTAATTTGCTTTGTTCCAAGAATTCTTATCGGCTTAGTTACAGGAATAATCTTCACTGCTTTACAAAAGATTTTGGCAAACCGCAAAAGCTCAAATATTTTAAGCTACGGAATAAGCGGATTTTTAGGCTCTATTACAAACACCTTGTTAGTCTTAGGCGGCATATATCTCTTTTTTGGGAAAAGTTATGCATCTGCTATAGGGGTAGAATATAAGCTCTTGCTTGGAGTAATTGGAACCGGCATTTTAACAAGCGGAATACCAGAAGCTATAATCGGCGCCGTTTTAGCTTATACAGTAGGCGTTCCCGTAAAAAAGCTCGTTGATAAAGGACGCTAAAGAAAGTTATATTAATTAAAGACTGATTCATTTAACATTGAATCAGTCTTTTATTATTTTATTACAATCGTTTCTGCTGCCGTTTCTATATTTTCTGTTTTCGCGCTGTCTTTTAGCCTGTTTATAATATAGTCCGCGCTTACTTCTGCCGCTTTGCCAATGTTATATATATTCTCCTCAACGACTTTTGTAATCTTCTGCCGATACAAATCATGATTTTTTAGCATATTGTCAATAATATCAGGAATATCAGAGAACTTGTCAACATCAACCGAAACGCCTATCTCATCGCGAAGAGAAATGTCAAGCGGGACGGGTTTTATAAGTTTATAATTCGGGTTCATTATTTTCATCGGCGTGTTAATAAACAAAGACGGTCTTTTTGTAGTATATGAAAACTCCTGAGCTATTGACGACCAGTCAGTTATAACAACATCCGATGTATAAATTGATGTGTTTGAGGAGAAATCCGCTTCAATTACAAAATCATCCCCGAAATCATTTTGGTAACGGTCCGTTATCGCTTTCATTTTCGCGGGAAATCGTTTAATAAACTCCGGATGCGGGCGCAGCGTTACATGATACCCTTTATGAAGCAGCTGCAGTAAAAGCTCGTCAAGGCAATTTTCTAAAATATTATCTTTCTGCCATGACGGTGCAATTAAAACTCTTTTAGGGTCATTTTCCTCCTGCGGCAGCTTTGAAACACTTTTTAATAAAGTATCAAAAAGAGCATAGCCCGTTTTAACGAGCCGCTTTTCTTTCAGCTTATATGCCTTTTCTGTTTCCCTTATTTCTTCTATATGGTTTGGTCCATAGCAAAATATAGTATCATATGCATCTAACGCATGCTCTCTTAGCATAAGGTGAAAACTTGTCATACCATGGTCAAGATAAATGTATTCAACATCTTTTCGGACTATGGAGCGTTTTATATGGTATTGCTCTAAGTCCGGCATCGTCATTATAACCATGTCCGCATCCATACGCATCATAAATGAAATTAGCTTTGTACCGCCTACATAATAGGGAAAAATGTGTGGATTTTCAGTTTTTAATATATTGTCGTTAAAGTCAGAGGTCACATAGTGAATATCAAGGTCGGAGTTTTCAAGTATCTTATCAATAATTTCACCGAAATACTTATAAAACCCGTTACTTTCGGAGTAAAACACTAATTTCTTTTTAACGGAGAAAAACCTTTTAACATCTTCCTTTTCAAGCGCCTTTTCGGCTTTTCTTTTTTGCTTTTGCGCCTTTTTTTCTTCTTTTGTAAGGCGCGGCTTCTCTGAGCGGTTTTCATAATCAATATATTTATTCGCGTTATATATCATATTGCAAATAAACAAAACAGGAATAGAAAGAATGTTCCCCGCTACCCAATACACGCCGATACCGGCGGGAACCACGAATGCAAAGTATGTTGAAAACAAAACTAAGAAAGCCGCCATACCCCATTTTCCGACAAAACCTTGCTCGCGCTGCAATACATTATAACGATTTTGAACTGCGCTTAAAATAAAAGAGCTGACGCCGGATAAAATAGGAATTATAACTAAAATCGAGCCTAAAGACGGCACTTGTGATAAATCTAACCCTAAAAATTTGAAATCCATTGTAAGAAGAGGGGTGCCAAGTATTTCCTTGAAAGCCTCGGCATTTTCTTGAATTATTCTGATTACTTCAATCTGTACACCGGCACCGCTAAGTGTTTTATTTGTGATAGCGCCTGCCTTTTCAATAAGCAAAGCAATGGTATTGGCATCTAAGTGAATTAGATGCTGTAAAGGGTTATAAATTACATTTATCAGCCCTAAAATAAGCGGGATTTGCAGTAGTAACGGCAGAATACCGGCAAAAGAGCTGTACTTTTCTTCTTTATACAGTTTTTTCTGCTCGCTTAAAATTAGGTTAGGATTATCGGCATATCTCTCTTTAATTTCGTCAAGCACCGGCTTCATTTTAACCATTCTTATTGAATTTTTCTGAGACAAGAGTGAGAGCGGGAACATTATTATCTTCGTCAAAAATGTGAAAAAGATAATAGATAAGCCATAATCGCTTAGTATCTTAAATGAAAAAAACATAAGATACCCAAGCGGAATACCAAATATCGTGTTAATCAAGCTCATAGTTTTAACATCGCCTCTTTTTTAAGTAAGCAAATCCTCATCTTTAAGTATTTTGTAAAAGTCTTTCATATATCTATACATTTTTAATGGGTATTCTCCAAATTCCTGACCTAAACCCTGCTTATACTGGCTCCACATACACCATAAAAAGCCGCCAAGCGCGACATATAAGTACAG
>JAAZGX010000157.1 GCA_012511005.1 Clostridiales bacterium | reverse complement strand
CTTTCATTTGCGTAAAATAGGACCCGTTTATAATATCATAAACAATCTTTTTTTGCAACACTTATTTCTTTATTTTCTTTTATATATTCCTCGCACAGCGATAAGCGGCGCGAACGGCGCCGAATACGCCAGCAGGCTTTGCACTGTCACCTAAATTATAAATTTTAGGCGCCGCATTTTTTGAAAGACATTCATAGTAAAGCATAGCGCAAGGTACTGTACCCGTAGCAATTACGACCATATCTGAAGGAAGCCCTATCTCCTTATATTCTTCCTTAATCTTTCGAATGCTATCTAAGGGATTTACAATATTCTCCGGCAGCACCGGCGTCCATGTTATATACGGATTTGGAACATTCTTATTCTTATTCTTCAGTACAGAAACACTATTTTCATTAATCTTTGACACTTTTGTGCAGTTTAAAAGCTCCACTCCCGCTCTTTCAAGATAATGAATAAGATGTCCTCTGTTGGCGGTGCAGGTGTGTGCCATAAAGTGTTTATCAATCTCCACCACTTTTACATTTTTATTATGCTCATACTTTAGAAAATATGCCGTTTCAGCCCCTATTTCACCGCCGCCTATTACAACAATATTTTCTGCGTTTTCGGCAATCGACGGCTCGTTAAGCAGGTCAACTGCCAAAACAACATTGTTTCTATCAGCGCCCTCAATAGGGGGTTTTACTTGCTGTGAGCCGGTTGCCGTTAAAATTATATCGTAACGCTTTTCTTTTAATAAATCCGTTTTCGCTTCTGTTTCCATAAGCAATGTAAAATCATGGTTGCTTTTAAGTGAGTTTACAACTCTTTCAAGATAATCTCTATAGTTTTTAAGCTCATACTTAATTTTGGGTACGGCTCCCGGAATAATACTGCCGCCTATTTCAGAACTTTTTTCGTATAAATCCACCTTATATCCGCGCTCAATAAGCACCTTTGCCGCCGTCACTCCGGCGGGACCTGCACCGATTACCGCAACATATTTTTTAATATCGCTTTTTGGTATTTCCTTTGTATACTCCTCCTCAAATGCCGTTCTTGGATTTACGGCACACTGCGGGTGGCCGCCCTCTACAAATTCATTTATGCAAGCCTCTTGACAGCCTATGCACGGTATAATCCTTGCCGTATCGCCGGCATATGCCTTGTTGCACCAGTCAGCATCTGCTAAAAGCGGCCTTGCAAGCATTATCATATCACACTTTTTATCTCGCAGCGCTTTTTCGGCTAAATCCGGATACCCAAGTTTTCCGACGGCAACAATAGGAACTGCAAGCTTTTTGTTTGACTTAATTTTATTATCCGCAAAATATTTCTTTGTAAGCTGTGCAAGGTCTAAAAAGCATGCGGGAGGCATTGACGCGGGCGGGTGCGGCAACCACCAATTGTCATAACAGCCCATGTCAACATCAAACATATCGACGCCTGCTTCCGTAAGCTTTTTCATGTATTCTAAGCTTTGAGTCACTGTACGCCCGTTTCTGAATTTTTTAAGCGGGCTTACCGTGTTCATCTTTTCTCTGTATGTTTCTTCTAACGCAAGCGTTAAATCTATGCGGTACATTATTGGATAGTCGGGACCTACCCTTTTTCTTATTTCTTTAACAGTGTCAATACCAAATCTTTCGTAATCAGCATATTTGCCGAGCTTTCTGCGGTTAAATGCAGGGTTTGCAAGCTGTTCTAACAAATAACCCTCATGCCCGTGAAGATAAACGCCGTTTATATTACAGGCTTTGGCATCTGCGCTTGCTTGCCCCATATTCTTTATTATCTTGGTAAGCGACCTGTCCGAAAGGCGCAGACACGGCACATCCTTCATATACCAATTTGGGTTAATGGAAGCACTTCTTGGAAATTTTTTCTCTTTTATAAGACACTCAGGGTTACCTACCCTGCCAAGTCCGGCAGATAATTGTATAAACAGCGCCGCGCCATAGGCGTTGCACATTGAAGCAAGGTTTCTCCATGCCGCTAATACTGTTCTCGTTCTGTCTATCCTTGGAAAATAAGTCAGCTTGTCCGTTTCTGTTATTGAGTAATCTATCCCGTGGGACACTGGTATCAGCCCCGTTGTTATCAGCCCTACGCCGCCTTTCGCCCTCTCCTCGAAATATTTGAGCATTTTCGGACTTGGTCTCCCCGTTTCATCACACATATTAATATTTCCGATAGGTCCCATTACAATACGGTTTTTTATAATGAGTTTATTTACCTGTATCGGTGAAAATAAGGCTTTGTACGGGTAAAGCTCATTAGTCATTTCAGGGATTTCATAATCACTATCCCACCAATTTGCGAAATCGTCCGTTAATTGCATAATTTTTTCTTCATAACTCATAAAATACCCTCCGATGCTTTATATAATACCCTGTTTTTTAGCTGTTGACAAGCTTTTTAATATTAAAACGAAAATCAGTTTACACGCATAAAATCCATTCCCTCAAGAGTAATGCCATTAATCTCCACGCTTTTATTCGTGTAATTTACATACACGAGAGAATTATTGGCATATTGCGTGCAGTATACATCATCAAAAACTTTCGTATGACCCGTTATCCGCTTGCCATAAAGGTCAGAAAGCTGCGCATTCATTTTCTCATACGCTTTTGCAAGCTTTGGACTTTGCGCTACATAATAAGTTTCGCTGTTAGCCCCCGTTCGCCTGTATGTGAGTACAGCCGACGGGGCACAGCCGTATTCTATGCATTTTAATGCGGCATAATCTATGTCACCCGAATAGTTGAGCGGCTCACCCGCATAATAAACGGTGCCGTGTAAAACTGACTGTAAAAACGGGATAGCTGTAATATTTTCATCAAAAGCCGCTTTAGCTGACATTGGCATTGATGATACATACTTTGCATTTTTAAGAAGATAAAGGGCAGGCTCTGACAGCATAATATCACCGTTTGCGCCAAATGCCCGCAAGGATTTGCTTATATATTCTTTCGATTCCTGCTTCGTAAATCCAAAACCAATATCAGAATACAATTTTTCGCTTATGTCGCCAAGCGATATATTTTTATCACTAAAAACTAAAAGAGCATTCGATACGCTTTTTTCAAATGTTTTAAGCGGCGCCGTATAAAAGTTCTTATCCTTTGGCTTAAATAAGTTGTTTATAACTGAGTCTGCCGGTGTATAATTTGCTTTTCCGCTTAGTGACTTTGAGGCTCTGATTTTATCGGTATTCAGCAGATTAATATCGAAAAACACTTCAAGGTTTTGCACTCTTGCATAATCTAAAAGCGCATTTAGCTCATTTTTATTTCCAAGGTTTCTCATAAGCTTTGCTTTTATCATTTCTTCCCCTGAAAGACCGCCCGAAAGCGTCCCCATATAGCGAAGAACAATATTGTTTACGCCTTTAGCTTTCATTATCGAAAGCATTTCTTTAGCCTCACGAAACTCAGTATATGAATCCTTTTTTCTTGAGCTGTTAGCTCCTATGGCCGTTAAAAGAAACGGGATACTGTTTTTTTCTTCAAGAGTTCCCGTCTGGAGTACCGAGTTTCTTACGAGCCGTTCCCGACATACTGTGGCGGCATCTATATAAGATGATTTTCCTTTACCAAGGAATGTATATCTGATTTTTATAACTCCTTTATAAGATGCGCCTACAAACAGGTGTTTCTGTGTACGCTCTGTTAATGTAACCGTAAATTCGGGGAAAAGTACCGCACCGCTCTCACCTTTTTTTCGCGAATAGTGAATAGCGGCTAATGCGTCACCGTCCTCAATAGTCGCACAAATTAAAGATTTTGCATTCTTAAATGCAAAAAACGGTAAATATGCTTTTGCTCCATTTTCATTTTGCACAATATCGGGTGAATAGCAATAGTACACATAACCCGCGTCACTCTCCGCCTTGCCGGAAATATCGGCAGTCACTCCGGAGCCGTCAGGCAGTATAAGAAAGTCGCCTTCTTTTGCCTCATAAGAGGAAAACCCGGGTAATATTTGTATTTTTTCAAGTATAAACCCGTTTGAAATAAAGGTTTTATCGCAGTCTATACTAACTATAAGTGCATCCGTATCAAGTTCAAATTTTAAGGTTATATCAACGCGAAGCGTGCCTTTTTTAATTGTTTGTATGTCACTTGAGGCTTCTTCTTTCTCTTTTGCCAAAGAATATGTGACGGACGCGGCATTGTCACCGTTTTCAGTCTTAAATGTGCCGAACACAACAGAATTGTCGCGAGAGTTTAGGTAGTATTCTTTGCCGTTATTATCTGAAATCGTTAAAAATAATACGGCGGAAAGTCCGTCTTTATCCGCCTGTTTTGAAGCAGATTGAATGTACTCTCCATTTTCCTTAGTCTTTACAGAAATGCATGCGTTTTGGGTATCAAAAAATAAGTCTAAATCAGAAGAAGATGCAATAAGAGAAAGGTTAGCATTATCTGTCACACGAAATTTTTCTTCTGTCGGGACAGGACTGTATGCCGCCTCTTTAGAAAGCCTAATTTTTTTCGTGCCTGCCGTACACCCCGATAATATAATGGCAATCACAAAAGTTAAAACAAAAAGCAAACATATAGATGCGCGCAATCTTCTTTTCACAATTTATGCTCCTTTGATTTTCTAATATAATAATTATACAGTATTACCGTGTTAATCGCAATATAAAAGCAATATAAATTATTCATAGCTTTTCTTGATTTTTCCTCTTATTTGTTGTAGTATTAACTATATATATTTATTTATCGGAGTTGAGCTTGTGCCTGTTTGTGATATACGGCGGCTTATGGAAGATGCCGCAACAAATAACAGGGCTGTCGGCGCCTTTTCAGTGGGAAATATGGAAATGGTTTTAGGAGCCGTTAAAGCCTCTTTAGAGCTTAAAACGCCTATTATACTTCAAATAGCCGAAGTGCGGCTTAAAACCTCGCCTTTAGAGTATATGGCGGCTTTAATGCTCGCCGCCGCAAAGAAAAGCAGTGTGCCTATAGCCGTTCATTTTGACCACGGGCTTGATGAAAATACAGTATACAAAGCACTTTCTTTAGGCTTTACTTCCGTTATGCTTGACGCTTCCCTTTTACCTTTTGAGGAAAACATAGCAATAACAAAGCGCGTTGTAAAAAAGGCGCGGGAGTACGGCGCATTTGTAGAGGCAGAGCTTGGAGTTGTGGGCGGCAGCGAGGGCGGCTCTAAAGCGCACAAAATAAATTGTACAGACCCTCTGCTTGCTGCAGAATTTTGCGAAAGAACGGGTATTGACGCCTTAGCTGTTGCAATTGGCAACGCGCATGGAAACTATCCCATTTTGCCGAGTCTTCGCTTTGATATACTTGAAGCGCTAAATAAAACTTGTCCTGTTCCCCTCGTGCTTCACGGCGGAACGGGTATGACTGACGATATGTTCAGAAAAGCTATTTCACTTGGCATTAGAAAAATCAATATTGCGACAGCAAGCTTTGATAATCTCGCAAAAAGTGCAAAGGCATATACTGACAGCACAAAAAAAGCAGATTACTTTACACTTTCCGCCCATATGGCGGACGGTGTTTATGAAAATGTAAAAAAACATATAGAAATATTTAATAATTAGGAGAAGAATATGAAGTATATTGAGTTTTCAAAAAACAAGGATTTTGACCTTATTCTTTTAGGCAGAATAGCCGTTGACTTTAACCCTACTGACTATTACCGCCCGCTTAGTGAAAGCACAACATTTAAAAAATATCTTGGCGGCTCGCCTGCTAATATTGCTGTGGGTTTATCGAGGCTTGGCAGAAAATGCGGATTTTTCGCAAAGGTTTCTGATGATGAGTTTGGAACTTATGTTGAGAACTTTTTCAAAAAAGAGGGAATTGACATTTCCCATGTCACACGCTGCAAAAATGGTGAAAAAATTGGGCTGACATTTACTGAAATCCTTTCAGAAACAGAAAGCTCCATTCTTATGTATAGAAACG
>JAAZGX010000156.1 GCA_012511005.1 Clostridiales bacterium | reverse complement strand
TTTAGCACAAGAGACAGGCGTTATTATGATGATTGAAAAAACAATTAAAGCAATAGAGCGGTATAATATGATTTCAAATGGCGAAGTTATTGTTATAGGGCTATCAGGCGGGGCAGATTCCGTTTCTCTGCTCCACCTTTTAATTGTTTTAGGCGAAAGATTTAACATTTCTGTTACGGCGGCACATCTAAATCATATGTTAAGGGGTAAAGAGGCGGACAGTGACGAGCGTTTCGTAACAGAGCTGTGTAAAAGCTTAAATATACCTTTGATGACTGAAAAGATAGACTGCAAAAAAGCGGCGAAACAATCAAAGCAGGGAATAGAGGAGTGTGCAAGAGAGCAGAGATATGAATTATTTGAAAGAGCGGCACAAAAGTTTGGCGCAAGTAAAATTGCCACGGCGCATACGGCGAATGACAATTTTGAAACGGTACTTCTAAATATAACGCGCGGGTCGGCATTAAAGGGAATAGGCGGAATTGTGCCCATAAGGGGCAATATTATAAGACCTATTATTGAATGCACAAGAGATGAAGTGTTGCGGTATTGTGACGAAAACGCGCTTTCCTATGTTACAGACTCTACTAATTTTTGTGATGATTATTCGAGAAACAGAATTAGAAACAGAGTAATTCCGGAGCTTTTGTCTATTAATTCTCGCGCCGTCTTTGCCGCTTCAAGGCTCAGCAGATTAGCAAGTGAGGATGAACTTTTTTTAAGCAAATTAAGCGATAGGCTTTACAAAAAGGCGGAAATATATGAAAATGAATTTGATATAAATATTTTAATATCAGCAGAAAAACCGATAAGAAGCCGCGTTTTTATTAAAATTATAGAAAAGAATACAAATAAAAGACAAAAGGGCGAGGAGACTATAACGGCGGTAGAAAAAGTGTTGATACAAGGCGGCAAAATCGAGCTTGCAAAAGACTTTTTTGCAGAGAAAAAAGAAAATAAACTTGTTTTCTACAGTAAAAAGTGTGCCAAATCACTGCCTGAAACAGCCCTTTATGATATAGAGTTTTCAATAAATATGGGGGAACATATAGTAAAAAGCAAAAGAGTTTGTGATGTAAGAATTAATGATTTATTAACGAAAGATTATATAGATTGTGATACTATATCAGGCAGATTAACGCTCAGAGGTAAAAAGCAAGGTGATAAAATCACTCTTTATAAAAGGAATGTAACAAAAACTTTAAAAAAACTTTTTTCTGAGGAGAAAATTGATGTTTCTTTAAGAAATAGCATTCCTATTTTAGCAGACGATAACGGAGTGGTGTGGGTTATGGGATTTGGTGTTAACGCAAAAAATGCCGTAACGGAGAATTCAACGAATGTTATTAAGATTGAAGGAGAAAGTATATGATGAGTGACATTGACAAGGTGTTAATCAGCAAGGATGAGCTTAGAAAAACGGTGAAAAAGCTTGGGGAGCAAATAAGCCGTGACTATAAAGGCAAGGATTTACTGCTCGTAAGCGTTTTAAAAGGCTCTATTGTTTTTATGGCAGACCTTATGAGGGATATTGATATACCGTGTCGAATTGATTTTATGGCAGTGTCAAGCTACGGCTCAGGGTTAAAGTCGTCCGGAGCCGTCAGAATTATTAAAGACCTTGATAATAATATTGAGGGTAAGGATGTTTTGATTGTCGAGGATATACTTGACAGCGGCAAGACTTTAAGCTATATTTGTGAAATGCTGTATGCAAGGAACGCTGCAAGTATTCGCATATGCACACTGCTTGACAAGCCTGAGCGCCGTGAGGTTGAGATAAATGCAGATTATATAGGAAAAGTAGTTCCAAATGAGTTCGTTGTAGGCTATGGGCTTGACTATGATGAATTATACAGAAATCTTCCCTTTGTCGGCGTACTAAAACCGGAGATATATGTGAAATAAAGGAGTGGATGGTCATAATCAAAAATCAGAAATTAAAAGCTTTTCTCCCATATGTAGTAATACCCCTTATTCTAATTCTGCTTATTTCGTATTATACGGCAACAGAGAAATCAGCAAAAAAGGTTATGTATTATGAAATAGTCGAGTTGTTTAAGGATAATAAGGTAGAGCAGTATGAGTTGAATATTGGCTCGGGTATTTTGCGCTATAGGCTAAGAGAAAACCCGAATACCATGTATAGATATACTGTCCCGAATGTAAGTATGTTCGTTGATGATGTCCACAAAAGCATTGTCGAATATAATGAGGCGCACCCTGACGCGCCCGTAAAAGCCGACTATATAAGAGGCGAGGCAAGAAACTGGTGGGTCAGTATGCTGCCTGTTATGCTGCTCGTGGCGGCGGCGACTGTATTTGCGTTTTATATGATGAAAAAGATGGGAAGCACTATTAGCACAGAGAATAACCGTGCTATAAATTTTGGCAAGGCAAGAGTTAAATACGGCAAAGACGAAAAGAAAAAGACGACATTTAACGAGGTTGCGGGTGCAGAGGAGGAAAAAGAGGAGCTGTCAGAGATTGTTGAGTTTTTGAGAGAACCGGCAAGATTTAACGAGCTTGGCGCAAGAATACCAAAAGGCGTTCTTCTTGTAGGGCCTCCGGGCACGGGTAAAACGCTTCTTGCAAGAGCGGTAGCGGGCGAAGCTGATGTTCCGTTCTTCTCAATTTCTGGCTCAGACTTTGTGGAAATGTATGTCGGTGTCGGTGCGTCAAGGGTAAGAGACCTTTTTGACCAAGCGAAGAAAAGCTCCCCGTCAATAATATTTATAGATGAAATTGACGCCGTCGGCAGGCACAGGGGCGCCGGTATGGGCGGCGGTCATGATGAAAGAGAGCAGACGCTGAACCAACTTTTAGTTGAGATGGACGGGTTCGGTAAAAACGAGGGTGTAATAGTCATAGCGGCAACGAACCGCCACGATATTCTTGACCCCGCGCTTTTAAGACCCGGTCGTTTTGACAGGCAGGTAGCCGTTGGTTTTCCGGATTTAAGAGGGCGTGAGGATATACTGAAGGTACACGCCCGCGGCAAGCCGTTAGCGCCGGATGTAGTGCTAAAGGATATCGCCCGTTCTACCGTTGGATTTACGGGCGCAGACCTTGAAAATCTTTTGAATGAGGCGGCTTTACTATCCGCTAAACGCAAGAGAAAGGCAATTACAATGGCAGAGATTGACGAGGCGACGATTAAAGTATTAATAGGAGCCGAAAAGAAATCTCAAAAGCATATTAAAGAGCAGGATATAAAAATAACGGGCTATCACGAGGCGGGTCACGCCGTTGTATCGTATTATCAGCCCACGCAGGACAAAGTTCAGCAAATATCCATTATACCGCGCGGTATGGCGGGCGGTTATACGCTGCATAGACCTGAAGAGGATGCCACATATGTTACGAAAAGGTATATGGTAGAAAATATTATCGTTCTGCTTGGCGGCAGGGTAGCAGAGGAAATTATTTTAAGCGACATTAGCACAGGCGCATCTAACGATATTGAAAGAGCAACGGAAATAGCAAGGCAAATGGTTACGAAATATGGTATGAGCGATGTTTTAGGACCTGTTTCCCTTGGTCAAAACAATCAAGAGGTTTTCCTTGGCAAGGATTATAACCACATAAGAAACTTCTCTGAAACCGTCGCGGCACAGATAGACGCAGAGGTTAAAAGAATAGTCAGTGAATGCTATGAGGCGTGCAAAAACACATTAACAGAGCATAAAGACAGGCTTATAGCCGTTGCCGAATATCTATTTGAAAAAGAAAAGATAGAAGGTCCTGAGTTCTATGCCATTATGGAAGGCAAAGACCCTAATGAGGCGAAAGACGAAACAGCAGAAGAAAAACAAGAGGATAAAGAGCAGGGCGTTATTATAGCCCCCGAAATGCCAAGCCAAAATGAGATAGAAGAATAGAAAAAGATATGCAGAAAGCTTGCAGACTATTATCGTCTGCAAGCTTTTTTCTTTGGTGTATATTTTTAGAAATACTCTTATATTTTACAAGCTGTAAAAAGCAGTTATAACACCATTTAGAGAGCATTGACAGAATAAGGCTTCTGTGTTATTATACAACTGTGA
>JAAZGX010000012.1 GCA_012511005.1 Clostridiales bacterium | reverse complement strand
TTTCTGTAAAAAATCCGCGCGAAATCTTTTGCTATAATGAGCTTTATACCACTTGCTTTTATTGCTAAAGGCGCATGCTCTCTTGACGAGCCGCAGCCGAAGTTGTTTCCGGCGACAATTATTTTATGAGTTTTGGCCTTTTCTCTAAAATCAGCGTCAATATCCTCCATACAATAAAAAGCAAGCTCATTTTCGTCAGATAAATTGAGGTATCTTGCCGGAATAATGACATCGGTATCTACATTATCGCCGTATTTTATAACGCTTCCTTTAATGTTCATAAAAAATACCAATCCTTTCCGGTGATACTATTCTGCCTGCAATAGCTGCAGAAGCTGCAACAGCGGCACCTGCAAGATACACCTCGCTTTTTATATGTCCCATTCGCCCCACAAAGTTTCTGTTAGTAGTAGAAACGGCTCTTTCTCCTGCAGCAAGAATTCCCATATGACCGCCAAGGCACGGACCGCAGGTAGGGGTAGATACGGCACAGCCCGCTTCAATAAATGTTTCGATATAGCCATTCTTTATAGCGTCAAGGTAAACCTGCTGCGTGCCGGGTATAACTATTACGCGGCAGTTTTTATGAACTTTTTTGCCTTTTAGTACCTTTGCCGCAAGCTCAAGGTCTGAAAGTCTGCCGTTTGTGCAAGAGCCTATAATCACTTGGTCAATAGGGATTTCCGATACTGTGTCAACTGCTTTTGTGTTTTCCGGTAAATGCGGAAAAGCGACTGTAAGCGGGATAGAAGCTAAATCAATTTCATAAACCTTTTCATATTTTGCGTCTTCATCGGCAGAGAGCATAGTCGTTTTGTTGCCTTTTTCTGTTTCATATTCAATCGTCTTTTCATCTATCGAAAAAACGCCGTTTTTAGCTCCCGCTTCTATTGCCATATTTGATATGCAAAATCTGTCGTCCATTGAAAGTCCGCTAAGGTCGCCCGTAAACTCCATTGACATATAACGGGCGCCGCTAACGCCTATCATACCGATAATGCTTAAAATAACATCTTTCCCTCTGACAAAGCCTTGCGGTTTATTCTTAAATACAAATTTAATAGCAGAGGGCACCTTTAACCACACTTTTCCCGTGGCCATAGCGTATGCCATATCGGTGGAGCCTATTCCCGTTGAAAAAGCGCCGAGTGCGCCGTATGTGCATGTGTGGGAGTCCGCACCGATTACAAGGTCACCGCTTTTTACGAGCCCTTTTTCAGGCAGCAGAACATGCTCAATTCCCATATCGCCTACATCATAAAAATGTTTTATGTTATGTTTATTGGCAAAATTTCTGACTTCACTGCAAAGTTCTGCCGCCATAATATCTTTATTAGGAGTAAAGTGGTCCATAACAAGGGCTATTTTTTCTTTATGAAAAACATCGTCAGAGCCGCTTTCAAACTCACGAATAGCAATAGGGGAGGTAATATCGTTACCTAAAACAAGGTCAACGCCTGCCATTACTATTTCGCCTTGTGTTATGTCGTCTTTGTCGCAGTGTGCGGCTATAATTTTTTGTGTAAGTGTTTTAGGCATCGCAATCTGCTCCTTCTTTTTGCCGAAAGCTATCAAGCAATTTATTTTGAGTGTGGACATAAGCCTCGATACTTGCTTCAATAACATCAGTTGAAAGCCCTCTGCCCGTAAAAACTCTATCCGCTGTACGAAGCGTAGTCATAACCTCTCCAAGACTGTCTTTTCCCTCTGAAACGGATTGGATTACATAGTTTTCAAAGCTATATTTAGGAGGATTAGTAATTTTATCAACAGCACGGAATGCGGCATCAACAGGTCCGTTGCCAAGTGAAACCTCTTTAAAGATTTTCCCGTCCTTTTCAAGTGTAATGACGGCTGTGGCAGATTCAGGATGACCTATGTGAACTGAATAGCTTTTTAAGGTATAGTGCTTGCTTTCCTCCGGAGTAATGTTTCTGACGAGTGCTTCAATATCCTTAATGGAAACGGTCTTTTTCTTATCACAAAGCACCTTAAATCTTTTGAAACAGTCGCCCAAATCGTCTTTATTAAGCGTGTATCCAAGCTGTTTTAATGCATCATTAAATGCGTGTTTTCCGGAATGCTTGCCAAGTACCATAGAGTTTGACGAAACGCCGACAGATTCAGGTGTCATAATCTCATAAGTCTCCCTATTGGCAAGAACGCCGTGCTGGTGAATTCCCGCCTCATGAGAGAAAGCGTTAGCTCCGACTATCGGCTTATTGAGCGGCGCTGTTCTGCCTATAATACCGAATACAGCCTTACTCGTACTGTAAATCTTTGTAGAGTCAATTCTCGTATCGGCATTATAAATATCAGGGCGTGTGCGAAGCGCCATAACGATTTCCTCAAGCGGAGCGTTACCCGCTCTTTCGCCAAGTCCGTTGACGGTGCATTCTACCTGACTTGCGCCTCCTAATATGCCTGATAAGGAGTTTGCCGTTGCCATACCCAAATCATTGTGACAATGGACTGAAAGCTCTATATCTTCACATTCGGGAACATTTTTAATAACTTGCTCAATAATTGAACGCATTTCATTAGGGGTAGAGTAGCCGACAGTGTCAGGTATATTTACTACATTGGCACCGTTCTTTATAACGGTTCTTACAATTTCCGACAGAAACTTAGGGTCACTTCTTGTAGCATCCTCTGCGGAAAACTCTACATCAGGGCAAAGCTTCTTAGCGTAGCGCACCATAGCCGCCGCTTTTTCAAGCACCTCATCGGGAGACATTTTCAGTTTGTACTCCATATGAATAGGGGAGGTGGCTATAAAAATGTGTATTCTTGGACTTTCGGCTTTTTTAAGAGCCTCGTATGCGGCATCAATATCCTTTTCGGCACATCTTGCAAGTGATGCTACACTGCAGTCTTTCACAGTTTCAGCAACTGCCGATACAGACTCAAAGTCACCGGGGGAGGATATAGCAAAGCCTGCCTCAATAATGTCAACCTTGAGCAGCTCTAGCCTTTTTGCCACCTCTAATTTTTCTTTTAAGTTCATACTGCAACCCGGTGCTTGCTCACCGTCTCTGAGAGTTGTGTCAAAAATTTTAACACGATTTTTCATGCTTATCCTCCTTTCATGTAAGGATATTATATTTTTTACAGCGCAGAGCGCGTAAAATCTAAAAAAAAGAGCCTTGCAGTTGTTACACTACAAGGCTTTCGGGTTGAGTTGGTATATAGATTATACCTTTGCTTTCCTTTTGTAGGCAACACAATTATTATCACCGCCGCTTAGTAGCACAGCGATAACGATAATAATTATGACAGATGCCGCAGAAAACAAAGTTGCCATCGGTATAATCCTTTCAATAGTTTTTTAGATTATTGCATAAAGAAAATTATTTGTCAAGCTTTTTTTTAATTAATACTATTCAAATTATATTTATATGTTACAAAACAATAAAAAAACGCAAAGCATAAAGCCTTTTGCGTTATTTATAAATTATTCCCGCCTTGCCGGTTACGGTAAAATATCAACCTGCGTCTTTGCAGGTGGGTGCCCTCTTAACGGTTTCGCGCTCCCTTCGTCCGCCAAAGCGGGAGGTCTGCAATCCGCCGCCAAAGTTAGGCTCCCTTAAAATGCGTGTTGGGTTAGTATTTGACCGTAATTATCGAACAGGGCAGGAAGTCATTATTCTAATTATTCCCCATCATTATCCTCAAATTCAAAAATGTCTTGTAAACGCTCTTCAAAAATATTGCCAACCTTACTGAATAATTCATCTTCCTCAATAGGCTCAAGATAGATTTCGCCTTCTTCTTCATTCACTTGAAGAACTATAAGCTCGCCGCTTTCTGAAAGAATGTCTTCCGCTTCATCATAAATCGGAAGAAGAGCAATAAACTTACCCTCGTCGGTTTCAATTCTGTCAAGCTCCTCAAAAGAATGCTCTATTCCTTCTTCATCTATCACCGTTACAAGGTCAGCGATAAAATCTTCTTCGGCGTATGAATCAGCGGTGTTTTTATCAGACATTTTGTTTCCTCGTTCCTTAATAGTCATTCTCTTTTCTGTCTTGAGTATACAGGAAATTGACTGTCTCGTCAACTGTTATTTTATAACTGAATATTTAAAAATCGCTAATTTTCTATTTCTACACGCCAGTTAAATGAAAAGTCTTCGCCTGCATTTAACTCAATAATGCCGCGCTTTTGGGATATGTCAGACTTTTTATTATAATCATCATTAATACCGAACCAAGGCTCTAAACAAACATAAGGCGCAGACGGCTTTGCCCAAATACCCAAAACGGGAGCATTGTAAAACGAAAATTTAAGACGGTAATCATTACCTTTTAATACTAAGCTTTCCTCAGTTAAGCCGCTTATAATAAGAGCGTCGTTATTAAAAAGGTCATTAGTTATTGTAAGGTGTTTTTCATTATTTAATAATGGGAATTTTTCGGACATAAGAATAGCGTCATCGTCAATTCTTTCTGTTTTTACAACCTGAGGAGAATCAAAGCTTATTATATCTCCTATTTCACAATTAAATCCCGGATGTGCGCCGATAGAAAAATACATTTTGCAATCATTAGTATTAACGACCTTGTGATTGACAGTTAAACTCTGTCCATTTATAGTATATGCTATATAAAGATTAAATTTATAAGGATATTGTAAAAGTGAGTTATCATCCTCCGTTTGTAAAAATGTTAAAGAGGAATTTGTTTTACTAACGAGAGAAAAAGGCTTTTTTCGCACAATGCCATGTTTCCGGCAAGTATATTCTTTACCGTTTACAAAATATTTATCGTCAAGTAACCTTCCGATAAACGGAAAAAGAATAGGGGACTGACCGTACCAAATGTCAGGGTTACCGCCCCAAATATATTCCCTGCCCGTACTTTTAAGTATTAGGGAATTTAGCTCCGCGCCCATTTCTTTGACTTTTAAGGACAGGAATTCGTTTTCGGCTGTAAAAACGCTCATAGCTGCTCCTTTTATTTTATTAATCTTTTGTTCGCTTCTTTTCGTATAAGTAAACGGCTGTTTCACCGTCAAAACGGCGAGTTTTAACTTTTAACCATTCAGTAATAGTTGTATCTAAAACTTGACCGATATAATCCGCATGAATAGGCAGCTCTCTGTTACCTCTGTCAATCAACACAGCAAGCTTTATTACAGACGGTCTTCCCATTAAAAACAAAGCGTCAAGAGCAGCGCGTATGCTTCTGCCCGTATATAAAATATCATCTACAAGGATTATGTTCATATTATGAATATCAAAGGGGATATTCGTTGAAAAGAAAATGGGGAGTTCTTTTAGCGTCGCTAAATCATCACGATAAAGGGTTATGTCAAGCTCTCCTAAAAGAGGAGCTTTGCCGCCGCTTTGTTCTGCTAAACTTTCTGTTATTTTTTTTGCTATATCGGCACCTCTGCGTCTTATACCGATGACGCATAGTTTATTCATATCAGAAAAATCTTCATAAATCTGTTTTGATATTTTATTTACTGTTTCATTTACTGTGTTTTCATCCATTATGCAGGATATACCGAATTTATTATTCAAGTCAAACTCCTTTCCTTATTGTGCCGATAAAAGTACCGGCAATAGTTGTACAA
>JAAZGX010000155.1 GCA_012511005.1 Clostridiales bacterium | reverse complement strand
TCTCAATACAGGGTTATTTTTGTGTTTAAGCGTTTTTAGCTTTTATTGCAAGAGCAGACTTTTTGTTAGCGGCGTTATTTTTATGAATAAGACCCTTTGCTGCCGCTTGGTCAATTTTCTTTATAGCAAGGTTTACCTTTTCCTGCTTGTCCTCGGCGTTCTCCTCAATAGCGGCATTCGCTTTTTTTAAGGATGTTTTCAGCGCTGAGTTTGCAGAGCGGTTTTTTATAGCTTTTGCTTCACTGATTAAAACTCTTTTCTTTGAAGATTTAATATTGGGCATCGTTGCACCTCCTTATGTCAAATAACATCATACAGCTAAGAATAATACCACAACATTTATCAATTTGCAAGTTTTTTTGAAAAAATGGGTATACTTTTTTTATAATTGTTTGAAAGGGTGGAATAATTTGAATATAAGAACAGACTTGGCTCTTGAAACGCACGAAATGAAAGGTACAGATGCTATTGACGGAGTAGAAGTATCCACAAAAAGCGGGGAAAAGTTTAAGTCAACAATTATTGAAATAACGAACGAAAACGGAGCGAATGCACTTAACAAACCGGCGGGCAAATACATCACGATTGAGTTTTTAAAGTTTACTGACGATGCTGATATAACAGACGAGAGAATGACGGCAATTAAAGATGCGGTAACAGAGCTAATTCCAAAGGAAGGACCTATTTTAGTAGCGGGAATAGGAAACAGAAGTATTACGCCTGACGCTTTAGGTCCCGGTGTGGCGACACAGATTTTTGTCACACGGCACATAGGGCAGGAGCTTCAAGAGCAAATAGGGCTTACAGGACTTCGCCCCGTTTCAAGTATCGCTTCAGGGGTACTCGGTCAAACAGGGATTGAAACAGCCGAAATATTATCCGCCGTAGCAAATGCTGTAAATCCCGTTGCTATTATTACGGTTGATGCATTAGCTTCAAGAAATTTAGCGCGCCTTGGGCGCACAGTGCAGCTATGTGATACGGGTATAAGCCCCGGCTCAGGTGTTGGCAACAGAAGAAAACGGATAGACAAAACCTCTGTTGGATATCCGATTATTTCAATAGGCGTGCCGACGGTTGTGGATGCATTCACTCTTGCAAGAGATGTTGCGCGTAAAGGCGATAATGATAGTAATGAACATGGGGAGAACAGTGATATTGAGCCTGATTGTGAAAATATGATGGTAACGCCGCGGGAAATTGATGTAGTGATTGAAAGAGCCTCAAAGCTTATAGCTCTTGCTATTAACTCTGCGCTTCAACCCTCTTTTTCACCCGAAGAAATTTTAGGGCTTATGTGATAAATACTGAATATTGAACGGCGGCTACTCATAGTATTTACTGTTATAAGGAGGAGTTGTCGTGAATAAATTTCTGCGCTTTACCGCCGCTTTTTTATGTTTTACTTTCTGTGTCGTTTTACTTTTTACCGTTTTATCGGATAAAGATAAAATAGGCGCTGCACTGTCGCCCGTTATGCTTGCGGTCGTTGGCGTTTCTTCTCCTTTAGAATATGCAAATACAGTAGTTAATGAGCTTTATACGGCAGAAGAAAGAGAGCAAATAAAAAAGACTTCAACGATGCTGACGCTTTTAGGTTATGGTACCGGTAGGGACGAGGTATCCTCTTTGGCATATGTCAGCAAGGATATTTCGGATATGATTGCAAAAAGTGCCGATATGTACGCTTCGTTTAAGAAGAGCGGCGAGATTTTAGAGGAGGATTTATCATCAAAAAAAGCTAATACCGTGTATAAATCTGTTTCGGTAAACAGCACAATATCTTCTTACAAGGTAGATATAGTGAAAAAGCTTGAGGAAAAGTTGAATTTAAGTGGATTTGATAAAAATAAACCGTGCATACTCGTCTACCATACACATACTACAGAGGGGTTTGAAATAATTGATATGGGTTGGTATTCTAATGATTACAACTCGAGAACGAAGGATATTACGAAAAATATCGTTAGGGTAGGAGAGGAAATTGTACAAATACTAACGGACAAAGGGTTCACCGTAATTCACGACAAAACAGTTCACGACGCGTCATACAGCGGTTCATATGACCGCTCGGCACAAACGGTAAAGAAGTGGCTCGCCGAATACCCGTCCATTATCCTTTCTTTAGATGTTCATAGAGATGCCATTCATTATGACGGCAAGATAAAATCAAAACCGACAACGGTAATAGACAATAAAAAAGCAGCACAAATTATGATAATAGCAGGCTGTGAAAGCGGTGATGTTACAAACTTTCCGAATTGGAAGGATAACTTAGCTTTTTCTTGCAAATTACAAGAAACTGCCGAAGGTTTATATTCAGGTCTTATGCGGCCTATATTTTTCTGCTCGCGTAAATATAATATGGATATGACGCGATATGCCATGCTTTTAGAAATGGGTACGGATGCTAATACGCTTGACGAAGCGGTTTATTCAGGCAGGCTAATTGGAAATGCGCTTGCTAAAATGCTTGACGAACAATTAAAATAAAAGAAAGCAGGAAGTAGAAATGAGAAAAACAGAAAAAATAATGAAAGCCTTTGTAGTGGCAAGTATTTCACAGATACTTGCCGTCGGGCTTTTTTGCTGTATTATTGTAGCGGGTGAAAATACGGAGAAAATATTAAGCGGTACTGAAAAACAGATAGTATCATATGAAAAATACGGAAAAAATCCTTTTGATTTTATTTTTAATATGTGGTAAAATTAAAAAAAGCAAATAACAATAAATGTAAGGATGAAAACAATGGATTTTACCGCATATGATAAACGGGGAGGACTTGAGGGATACGCAATTGTCCGCTCTTGTGAAAAGAAAAACGCCAGAAACGGCTCTGTTTTTCTTGATATTATACTTTCAGATAAAACGGGAGAGGTTTTCGCAAAGCTTTGGGATTA
>JAAZGX010000154.1 GCA_012511005.1 Clostridiales bacterium | reverse complement strand
GATTATATGCTTTATAGTATCGTAATGTCTGAGAGTAACACAATGTTTCCGCTGATGATTGAAGCACTCGTTATTATTTTTATATACGAAGTAGTTAGAGAAGCAGGTTTAAGAATGCCGAAAAGTGTTGGTCAGGCGGTAAGCTTAGTAGGCGCCATTGTAATAGGAGACGCGGCAGTAACGGGCGGGCTAATAGGCGCTCCAATGCTTATTATTGTAGCTATAACGGCTATTAGCTCATTTATGGTATCAAGTCTTTATCAGCCCGTATCACTTTTAAGATTTATTTTTATTATTATAGGAGGCACAACAGGGCTTTACGGAATTGTTATTGGAATAGGCGTATTAATAATTAATATGTGTTCATTAGACCAGTACGGCAGTGCGTATTTAGCGCCGCTCGTACCGTATAATCGGACTTTGTTTAGAGATACTTTTTTAAGAACTCCGAGGGCACTTAATTCTAAATATTTGTTTAATGTCGGAAAACAGAAGAAAAACAATAAGAGGTAGTAAATATGAATAAAAACTTCATTTCACCCGCAGGTATATTTTCATATATCTTCGTTGTAAGAATGCTTGCCGCCGTTATGATAATCGTAACGAAGGATAATGTTTTCTTTGATTCCGATTTATTGTTAAGGCCATTTCTAATGATTATAATCATTTTTATCGTATCAATGCCTGTTTTAATATATACCAAAAAGTTTGCGGGAACAGGAATTATAGAAGCTGCCGGACAAATAAATCCGTTTTACGGAAAATTAATTGCTTTTATATATATCTTTTTTTATTTATATATTGCGGTAAGGGCAGTTTCGCGTTTTGATTTATATTCAAACTCTGTTATGTTTCCGGATATTGATATGACATTTTTCATAGCAATTTTAATAATTGCTTGTGCTTATAATTCTTTAACAGGTCTTAGAACATTAGGTCGTACAAGCGGTATTTTAGCTGTATTATTTATTGTTGTAAGTCTTGCTATTCTTAGTGTATCTGCAAAAGAAATAGATTTCATAAATTTAACCCCGTTTTTTTTAGACGGTGCGGGTACTTTTGTTAAGGACAGCTTCGCATCGGCATCTTATACTTTTGATATTTGTCTTATTCCTTTATTAAGCTCTCGAATAAAAGGCGATATAACAAAACATTTTTATATATGGTGCGGGTTAGTATTTTTATTTATTTTTTTAGAGAGTGCGATAGTGGTAGCTACTCTTGGAAACTTTGCCAATACTCAAATGTTTCCTTCGTTTTCAATATCATCAATAGGCGATATAGGGGTATTTAAAAGGCTTGACGCGCTTGAAACGGCAAATTGGACATTTGGAATAGTTTTAAGATTATCATTTATTATCTTTACATGCACGGACACATTTTCTGCAATATTTCCAAAAGCAAATAAACGCGTAGTAACCGCGGTAGTCGCAGTTATTATTTTTGCATTTACAACATTCGTATCACAAAAGATTAATAGATTTTTAATTTTAACAGAGCAGTACAATTTAATAATCATATATATCTTTGTAGTCGCATTTCTGCCAAGCGCCGTCTTAATAGGAAACAAAAAACTTGAAAGGAGCAAAAAAAGTGAAAAAAGCAATGCTGTTTAAATCTTTGATAATAACATTTTTATTTTTATCTTTAATTTTTTCTGTCGGGTGCAGACGGCTTGGAATTGAAATTATAGACCTTATGATTATACAGGGCATTGGAATTGATAAAAGCACAAATGGATTTACCGTTACAATAGAGGCAATAAACAATGTAAAAAATGCAACAATGAACGGACAAAGCACAATTGAAAAGGTATCGAAAATATATGTCAGTGAAGGCGAAAGCGTTGCGCAAGCCTTAGAGGATGCTATAAGAACGAGCGGCAGAGAGCCTCTTTTTGCTCATAACAGAGTGCTTATAATAGGGGAGGACACAGCAAGAGAGGGATTAAGCGGAATATTGGATTTTTTTATAAGGGACTATAATGCAAAACCTACCGTCCTTTTAGCTATCGCAAGAGATGCCTCGGCACAAGAAGTGCTGACAAAAGAAATGAATAAAGAAATAATAGTAAGTTTACTTTTAGAGAATATATTAACAGAATCGCATCAATACGGAAAAGCGCTTCGTGTTAGAATGTTTGAGGGCATAAATTGTTTTATGGACGATATCCATAATCTTGCAGTACCGGCTGTACTTATAAAAGAAGAGGCTAAAGAAAATATGTTAATGGTAAGCGGGACAGCAGTTTTTGATAAAAGAAATAAATTAGTCGGATATTTGAATGAAACTGAAACTCTGGGAGCGGCTATTTTTCAACACCATTTTTACAAAGGTTTTTTTAATGTTTATACGAGCGACGGCTCTAATGTGATATTAAGGATAGAAAGCGTAAAGCGCAAGGTTAAAGCGGTTTATGAAGATGATAAAGTACATGTATACCTTAATATTAATGCCAAATGTAATATTAAAGGTGTAGAAAGCGATAAAACTAATGATATCAATCTAAAAAAGATAGATGAAATAGCGGGTTTAGCGGAAAATATGATAACACAAATAGTTGCTTCAACTGTAAACGCGGCTCGAAATGAGCTTAAAGTAGATTTAATGCATATTGGTAAAAGGCTTTGGATAACAAATTCAGCCTCTTTTGAAAGCATAAGAGATGAGTGGATAGAAAAGCTTGGCACCTCTGAAGTTCAGATTACAACAAAGGTTACGATAAAGAGGTCGGGAGAAGAAGCAATCTTTTAACATTTATATTTAAAAACGATAACAAATGTGTTATGATGTGTTTAATGATAAAAAGGGGGCATTTCGATGTATTTGCTTGGAATAGATATTGGCGGCACAAAGTGTGCGGCTGTATTGGCAAAATGCGCTTTGGCTCAAGGGCTTATTTGTGACAGTATTGTTGACAGAATTGAATTTCCGACGAAAGCGCTTGAGAGAGGGGCGGATGAAATTCTTGAAGAACTTGCCTCCTCTATTGAAAAAATGTATAACAGAAACTTTATATCTGCATACGATGTAGCAAAAATCGGAATTAGCTGCGGCGGTCCTTTAGACAGCAAAAAGGGTATAATTAAATCCCCCCCAAATCTTCCCGGGTGGGACAATGTACATATAAAAGAGTTTTTTGAAAAAAGATTTTTTGTTCCGGTTTGGCTTCATAATGATGCTAATGCTTGTGCTATGGCAGAATACCGTTTCGGGGCGGGCAGGGGATATGAAAATATCGTTTTCTTAACATTTGGGACAGGCATGGGCGCCGGATTAATATTAAACGGCAAGCTATACACCGGCAGGAACGATATGGCGGGAGAAGTCGGGCATATAAGGCTTTCTGAGGACGGTCCTTTAGGATATGGCAAATACGGCTCTTTTGAGGGTTATTGCTCCGGCGGCGGCATCTCTAATTTGGCGGAAAATATGTTAAAAGAGCGGATTAGGGAGGGTAAAACTTCCTCTTTAGAAAAGAAAGCAAAAGACAGCGGCATAACGGCTAAGGATGTTTTTGACGCTATGTACGCCGGTGATGAACTTGCGAAGGAAATAGTTACAGTAAGCGCAAAGTACCTTGGCAGAGGTTTAGCTATTTTAGCTGATATACTAAATCCGGAAATAATTATTATTGGAAGTATATTCACAAGAAATTCGGATTTTTATCTTCCTATTGTAACAGAAATAGTAAAGAAAGAGGCTTTATCGCATTGCAGCGAAGAGCTTATTATAGCGCCGTCAATGCTTGGCGACAAAATAGGGGACTATGCGGCTCTTGGAATTATTTCAGATGGAATGGAGTTTGCCGATGATGAGCAAAATATTTAACGCTTTATATGATAAGTATCCCAAAATTAGTAATTGTAAAACTGATATAGAAAAAGCTTTTCAATGCCTTACTAATACATATGATAACGGCGGTAAAGTACTCATTTGCGGAAACGGCGGCAGCGCCGCTGACAGTGAGCATATAGTAGGAGAATTAATGAAAGGCTTTAATCTTAAAAGAGAGCTTTCACCGT
Source organism: Clostridiales bacterium (assembly GCA_012511005.1). Taxonomy (GTDB): domain Bacteria; phylum Bacillota; class Clostridia; order Oscillospirales; family Acutalibacteraceae; genus DTU089. Next base: position 3,998 of record JAAZGX010000154.1, on the reverse strand, counting down.
CTGAAAAAGCTGTGTTTTCAAAATATGAAAACGGGCAATATATTGCAAACAATCTTCAAAAGGCGTTACCCGCAATTTCTCTTGTCAGTCAAACCTCGCTTATTACGGCATTTGCAAATGATGTTGCGGCGGATATGCTTTTTGCCCAACAGGTTTACGGTTATGCAAAAAAGAATGATACACTAATAGCGCTTACGACCTCAGGCAACTCTCAAAATATAATAAACGCCGCCCGCACAGCAGAAGCTTTAGGCTGTAATGTTCTTTCAATAACAGGTAAAGGCGGCGGTGAAATCAAAGACAATTCAACGGTATGCATACGCCTTCCTGCCATTAGTCCGTATGAAGTTCAGGAATACACGCTGCCTTTATACCACGCGCTTTGCGCCGCGCTTGAAGAAAGATATTTTTCAGATTGATTTGAGTTAATGATAAATATAGCAGTGAGGTTTTAGCCCCACTGCTATATTTATGCTTTCTCAATAAACTTTGCAAATGCATTCCAATCGTATCTGCTAAGATAATGAGTGCCGCTTCTAAGATGATACCCGATATTTCCTTTATGAAACAACTCATTTTCTTTTGGCAAAACAGCGTTTGTGATTAATCCCTTTACACCTAACAATTCATAAGCGGGAGAAGCGGCGGCAGCCGCCAAAAATTCTGAAACGGGGTCAGCCCAGCCGTCAAGGGCGGCGCTTGCTATATAAAGCTTTCGCGGCGCCGTCAAAGCAAGTAAAAAATGTTGGTCAAAAGGGAGCGTATGCTCTTTTTCAGAAAAAGCGTCATAACTCTGTTTGAACCAATAGGGAAATCCCGTTAATATATCTTCAATGCGCTCTCCGTTTTTTTCCCTTGACAACGCCGCGCCCGAACAGCCGGAATTGTTTGAGTAAACTGCTGAAAATCGAGTATCAAGCCCGCCTGCAAGAAGCGCGGTTTTACCAAGCCTTGAATGTCCTGCTACGGCTATATTTTCTTTGTCTGTTTCAGGCAAGGTTAAAACAAAGTCCAAAACTCTCATAGCTGCCCATGCCCATAGTGCTATTTTCCCTCTTTTTGAGTTTCCTTCTTCACCGCAGTAAAACTTTGCAAGCCCGTTATTATAATCGGCATCGTCTGACGATACATCAGTATAACAAAATGAATGAACGGCATATCCTAAGTCACAAAGCTCTTCACTCGGCAAATACCTGTCCGGTACAGAATCTCTAAAGTTAATCAGTATAAAAGTTTTTAGCTTACCTTGCTTTTTGGGGATAACGGAATAGACGGGAAAGGTGAATTCACCGCCCCCTGCAAGAGTTGAAGTTAGCATAGTTTTTGTAAGTCTTGCTTTGCCGGCGCAAAACTGCTTTTCTTCACTTGCTGTTCTAAAGCTAATGGATAAAGGCTTTTCCGGCAAAGAGCCATACTCGCCGGAAATTAAATCAATAATTTCCGTGCGCCTTTCGTCCCAATTCTCTTTAGTTACTTTTCTACCGTCACAAAAAGAAAGTAATTCCGGCAAAGACCTTTCAATCAGTAGTTCTTTAATCAATTATCATCCCGTCCTTTAATGTCAAATACCTTTTTTGACCGTTACGCTCGCCCACTCCGGACGGGTCAAACTCATGCGCCCAAAGGTTTCTTCTAATGCCGTGATTTTTCGCATATGCGTAAAAAACCTTGCCATTTATTACTAACTTTGCCGCCGCCCAATAGGCATTAAAAATACTGCTGTTCTCATTGGTTATATCAAAGCTATAGTCACAATGTGTTTTAGGCTCAAGGCTTACTTTATGTGAAAACGGCGTTATGCCGCATAGCGCGTCAGTTCTTTTATCTCCTATACCCCAGCATTCAATGGGGCAGGCAAGAAGCAGTTCTCCGAATAAGGGTATGTAAGTATCATTTCTAATCGTTACAATAATTTTTGAGCCGTCAATTTTCATTGATAAAGACGGATTAAATGAGCCGACTTCAAGAGCGTCAAAAAACTCGTTTTCGCCATCATCAAAATAAAGATAAATTATACCCTTGCTATTTTCATTTTCCTTTGTAATCGTCACGGGGAATAACATATAGTCATCGGGAGAAAGAGAGTATTCAAAATTCTCTTTATCAGCAGAAAAGCCTTTTGGCAGGGTGAGCCTGAGTTTTCCTGTAATACATTCATCCGTGCGGTTATTAACAACAGAGATTGTGGCATTAAAGCTTGTTTTGCTCGTATATTCAAGCTTTCTGTCAATAACGGCAGCAGTACGGAGATATGAAAACGGCATAGAGCCGAGCGAATGCTCAAAGCTTCTGATATATGTAGGCTTTACCGTTTCACTCTCTGCGCCTAATACGGCACTCTCAAGAGTTTCTAAAGGCTTTTTTGGGAAAAGCACAAAATTTTCAATAGAATGGGAAGTAACAGGGGAAGTGAAAACACTTTTGCTATGCTTTTGTACTTTCGTGTTTTCCTCAAGCAAATCACAAGAATGAATATGTATAGTATCAAACCCAAATTTTATATTAAGTTTTGTATTAACTCCGTTTTGCTCAAATCCTCGCAGTGCAAAACCGCGCTCAGTTATAGGCGGCATTTTTCCTTTAAGCGATGCCAAAGGATAGCCGCCTGCTTTGAATGAGGTTAAAACAAAGCTGAAACTGCATTTTACAAAGCTTTTTTCAAAGGGGAGAAACGCTTTTTCGGATTTTTCCGCTTTTTTAGAAAGTAATGGGTCATTATAGAAAAGCGCGTTTATAAACTCGTTGCCCTCACGGTATGAGCCTTTGTGGGGGTATAAAGCGAACTCAAAAATATGCGACTTTTGCTCGGGTACAAGCTCCTTGTTTCCCGTAACCTTTCCGCTGTTTCCATAGAAAAGAGCCGTATGAAAGAGCATAAGGTTTAGTGAATTATCAGCCTCTACGCTTGACGCTAAGTTGCCTCTATTAAGAATTGAAACGGTGTAGTCATCAGCATATTCGATTTTTTCGCCTATAGTAAAATGCAGAAAGCATATGTTTGATGAAGAGGAAAGCGTATTGCCTATATTGTTTATAAAGCTTTGAAGAGTTTTTTCATCTTTTGCTTTTATAAGCACAACATCAATAGGTTTATTCCATAGATTATCACTGTCAACAGTGTAAAATACGGCAGCGCCATTTTTGTTTACAGCCTCTTCAAAACGCTTTCTAATCTTAACATCAGAAAGAAGTTTTTCTTCATATTCGTTATAAATTCCTGAAATACAGAGTACAAAACGAGTATCTGTAAAATGCAAATCCTCATTAAAATGCGATAGTAAAGTAGCATGCGGCGTCCTTTTTTTATCGGGATATGCAGTAATGGGAATTGCCTTTTTAGTAAGCATAGCCAAAAAATCTAAAACCGATTTTTCAAGCACCTTGTCATCTGATGCAATGAGTGCGGACGAGCCGATATTTATTGAGCCTTTTTCCTTAAACTCAATAGTAACAGAGGGTCCAAGCCCAAACCAATGGTTTGCGGCAAACACGGAGCAGTGCGAAGCCATGGCGTATTGGTGCGTCTTAAAATCAAGGACATTTCGGCTTTTAGGACGAACGGCAGGTGCAAACCTGTCATCAAAAATCGCTTTGCCGCCCTTAATATTTACGGGTAAATTATAGGTGAAAAGATGGTCGTCACCCGTGTAATCCTCAATAGAAATTCGGAAATCTATGCGCTTTACACCTTTAGTAAGCGTTAATTCCTGCACAAGCACGCAAAGGATATTCATATTTGATTTTATAATAAGTTTATCTGACACATCATCCTTTATACGCCGTATATCGGCGCGGCTTTCTGCAGATGAAAGCTTTTCACCCGTAGTATAAAACTCGTGCTGTGTTTCCATTCGCTCGCGAAGCTCTTTTAGGGCGTATACCGCACCGATTTTACCGTCTTTATCGTTTATTATTTCTCGTTTTTCTTTTTTATCATAAATTGAAACAATACCACCGCCCTTATTCTCATCAACAGTTATACGGTAAAATTCATTTTC
>JAAZGX010000153.1 GCA_012511005.1 Clostridiales bacterium | reverse complement strand
ATGCTGTTTGCGGCAGCATCTTCGTTGGGGTTCGCCTACATTATTTGGCAGCTTGACAACTTTTTGCCCTTCTCCCTTGAGCGCGGAACATTCTTTGAGCAAACCGGATTTTTCCAGGGTCATAGTTTCTGGCACTTATTAGGAGCTACTGCTTGCGGCGTGATTTATTTACATTATAGCAGAACATATAAGGCGGCTAACCCGGAACTTGCAGAAGCTAAAGCAAATAAGGAAACAGTAACAGTATAAATAAACTTTATAATAACAAAATATTGACGCACCTTTTCGTTTATATGGAAAGGCGCGTCAATTTATTTTAATTATCTTGTGCAAATTATGGCAAGGCTAATATTTATTTAACTATAACACATTACTGATATACTTCAACGAGTGAGGTGACAGGAAGCAAACGGTCTTGCTTTCTTTCTGTGCCGCCATATTTACTTGTATATACAACATAATACTCTTGCGTTTTATGCGCATGGAGCTTAAACATAGGACCATCTATAATTATTGGGACTGTTTTATTGCCGTCCTCATTGATTTCGTGAAATTGCTCTTTTCCTACCTCATTAGCAATTAATTTGCTTCCCGTAATAAGCCCGCTTTTTTGCTCATTCGGCATATTAGCAATAAGCACAAAATATACATCATCGTCACTACTGTTTTCAATAGTGTATCTGCAAAAGATATATACCATATTATCAATTACATTAAATCCGGAGAAAAAGCTTTCTTCTTCAATAATTGTGATGTTATCAGATGCAGAGCTTTGATATATTTGAGTTGAAAATGCTGATTTTATAAACATAATAGCTGCCCCGAAAACAAAGAGAGCAAGTGCAAATAAAATAATGCTTATTTTAGATGTATTCAGTTTTTTCATAAAACACCATTCCTTATACTTTTATTTATTGTGAATGCTTTTGTTCAATACAAAGCACAGCTGCCTCTTTTTAGCACTAAAATGGATAAAGCCAACATAACAGTACCACATATTTTCTCAATATACAATCGTAAATATTAACAAAGGTTTGAGAGTAAGTTTAGCGGTATTTACTATATAAAATTATTTGTTTTTTGCTGATATATATCGTAAAAAACAAAGCCCCTGTAAGCGTAGTACAAGGGTTTGTGTGTTTGTGTTATAGTATTAAGACTTTCGCTTAAATAGGTTGACTATAAGCAGTAAAATGACAGAGCCGCCTATAGCTACTAAAAGGCTGCGGATATTAAATCCGGTTACACCGCTGCTGCCCAAAAGGTTCATAATAAATCCGCCTAAAACCCCGCCGATAATACCTACGAAGATATTTGCAAATGCGCCCATTCTCTTATTGTTTTTCGTTATTATACTTGCAATAAAGCCTGCTAAAGCACCTATTATTATCCATCCTATAATGCCCATATTTTCATCTCCTTATATTGTAATTAGTATTACATAAAGCACTTAAAATATGACACAATACATATCTTAAACATCAAAGAAACATATAACGGCGCGAAATCCTTTGCGTTTCAGACGCGCGGAGTTTCGGAAGCTGTCGCCTTATGCATTAAAAAGATAATGTGTGGCGAATAAGACTATAATATTAAATAGCAGGGCAAGCGGAACTAGTATCTTAAATTTTGTTTTTTTCGTTTTATGATGAAAAACTTCCATTCCTGTAATAGCACCTGCCGCACCCATTAAAAATGCTAATAAAATGAGTGTAAACTCTTTTATGCGATACTTATTATTAATAGCTTTTCGCTTGTCTATTCCGTATATTATGAAAACGAGGGCATTCCATATAATTAATATGTAATAAAATTTGTTCACGATAAAAGCTCCCTCAACTTATGCTCGAACGCCTCATTTTGCTGTACAGTACGCTTTTTATCGCCTTTAAGCCTGCCGCCCGAAAGGCGGATTTTTTTGGCGGTGTGACGGGAGAAAAGGAGCGAGCCGATATTATCGTCATTATAAACTGTACCGTTTTGACTTAAAACTACTGCGTTTTTTGCCAGACACATTGCGGCTAAGCCGTAGTCCTGTGTGATGACGATATCACCATTCTCAACCATATTGACGAGGGCGAAATCTACGCTGTCCACGCCTTTTGAGACGGTTACAGTCTTAGCGCCGTCTTTTTCAAATATGTGAGAGGTATCACAAAGGATTATGCACGGTATACCGTGTTTTTTAGCAAAGCTAACCGTAATATCAACAACGGGGCAGCCATCGGCATCAATTAAAATTTTCATATTATTACTCTGTTCAGAAGTTTCCGAATATAAATCGGGTTGTCCTTTTAGCGTTTCCATATACATTCCATTGTATTTTCAAGATGAATATAAGAATAACATTTTTTAGTATACATTTCAACCGATTTATATATAGACAAATAACAGTAT
>JAAZGX010000152.1 GCA_012511005.1 Clostridiales bacterium | reverse complement strand
TTCAAGAAAAGCTTGAGCTTGATTTATCGTATGCTGTTCCGGGATGTGCGCGTTTTAGGGGAAATGTTATCGTACAAAGGGGTACTTTAGCAGCAGTTTTCAGGGCAATTCCGTTCGGTATTCCCGCTCTCGAAAACTTGGGCTTACCGCCGGATATTAAGCGTATATGCAGTTTGCCGCGCGGACTTGTGCTTGTTACGGGTCCCACAGGCTCAGGTAAATCCACAACTCTTGCCGCCATGCTAAATTATATAAACCAAAATTTTGCCGAGAATATCGTAACGATTGAAGACCCAATCGAGTTTTTACACTCTCATAACAAATCAAGCATACGGCAAAGGGAAATCGGTACGGATACGCATAGCTTTGGTAATGCATTAAGGCAAGTGCTGCGCCATGACCCGGATGTAATTATGATAGGTGAAATGCGGGATGTGGAAAGTATTTCAATAGCGCTTACTGCGGCGGAAACAGGGCATCTTGTGTTTTCCACATTACACACGCAAACTGCCCCTCTTACGATTTCGCGAATAGTCGACTCTTTCCCGGAGGCTCAAAAGGGAAATGTGCGTACACAGCTTTCTAACACACTTAAAGCCGTTATTTCACAGCAGCTATTACCTACTATTAATTATAGAGGCAGAGTCGTTGCCGTTGAGTATATGACGGATACGCCGGCAATACGAAATATTATTCGTGAAGATAAAGACCACCAGCTTTACGGGGCTATGCAAACTGCAAGCAATATCGGTATGCAAACAATGGACCAAGCTTTGCTAAAGCTATTAAAAGAGCAAAAAGTATCAAAGGAATCTGTCATTGAGTACTGTGTTGACAGAACAGAGGTTCAAAGGCTTATGTATACATCGGGGTATTAACACCAAGGGAGGTTCTGAAGTTGCCATCATTTTCATATGAAGCTATAACTAAACAAGGTGACTCTTTTGTCGGAAAAATATCAGCGGCAAGCAGAGAAGAAGCATTTGATAAGCTGCGGGAAGCAAATATTACGGTTACTGATTTAATCGAAGAAAAAACCAAAGCGATAAAAAAGGCAAAAGGAAAGGTATCTCTTGCTGATTTATCTTTATTCAGCCGTCAAGTAGCAGCCATGATTTCAGCGGGTATCCCCGTTACACAAGCGCTGCAAACGCTTTCGACCCAAACCGCAAACGCAACTCTTGCCGCAGCAATTACGCAAATAGCTCAAGATGTTGAAGGAGGCTCAAACCTTTCGGACGCCTTCTCACAGCAAGGTCATATTTTCAGCGAGCTTTACTGCTCTATGATAGCCGCAGGAGAAACAGGCGGTATGCTCGAAAAGACGCTAAGCGCTCTTGCCGTACAGCTCCAGAAAGACAGACAGCTAAAAGAAGCAGTAAAAAGTGCAACTACATATCCGAAAATGATTGGCGTGTTCGCTATCGTACTCCTTATAGCGATGCTTGTCATTATGGTTCCGATTTTCGAAGGAATGATACCCGACACCGTAGAACTCAACCCTATAACGAGCGCCGTATTCACTCTTTCCGGTAGTATCCGAGCAAAATATTTCTTTTATATAGCGGGTGCTATCCTCGGTTTTTTGGGCGCAAAATTCGGTCGAAAAACAGCAGTTGCCCATAGAATATGGGAAAACAATAAGATGAAACTGCCGCTTGTAGGTGAGCTAATATCAAAAACAGTACTTGCGCGTTTTTGCCGTATTCTTGCTACTTTATTAAATGGTGGTGTAACGGCAGTTCAAGCACTTGAAAGTGCCGGTCCCACCTCCGGCAGTGACTTGATTAGTGCGGCTGTAAAGATTGCAATTACAGAAATTGAAAATGGCCGGTCTATAAATGAGGCATTGCAGGACTCCGGATTATTTCCGCCTATGCTAATTAGTATGATAGCAATAGGCGAAGAGGCAGGTACACTCCCCTCAATGCTCGATAAGGTTGCAGAATTTTTCGAAGAAGATGTTGAATCGCTTTCTAAAAACCTTGGAACAGCACTTGAGCCTATTTCACTTATAATGATTGGTGTAGTCGTAGGAACGATGCTTATTTCACTGTACTTGCCGGTATTCCAGGCTACAACAGCATCCGGCAGTTAAACACAAAGTCCTTGTCTGAAAAGGAGATATAATAATGGCGAAAATGAAATCAGTTATTGGAATTGAAATGGACGCTGGAGCAATAAGAGCCGTAGAGCTGTCAAAAGACGGCGACGGAAATGTAGTTTCAGCATTTGCAAAAGTTCCGATTGAAACGGGTGTTATTGAAGAAGGTTTTGTAAGAGATACTGATAACTTTTATACGATTCTTACTGAAATGATGGACAAAGGCGGCTTCAAAACACAGGACATTGTTGTGGGAGTAAATAATGAAAATGTGATTATGAGGTACGCATCTTTTCCAAAGGTTTCAGATGATAAGCTTCGTAAAATGGTGCTTTTACAAGCACAAGACTTTATTCCTATTCCCGTGGCTGAAATGGAAATTGATTATGTTGTATCGGGAGCCGGCAAAGACGATGATGACCAAGCCGTATTAAATGTACTATTAGTTGCGGCAAGGCGCTCTATGCTTGAAAGTCTTATAACATTATTTAGTGCCTCTAAACTTAAAGTTTATGATATTGACAGTTCCGTTTTAGCGTGGTGCCGTGCGGCATTGAAGTATAGTGAGCATAAAACTCTCGGCGTTCTCAAGCTTAGTGACGATGTTATAAACTTTGTGGCGCTTGATGATAATGAGATAAAAATGGTTCGCTCCTTAAATGTTCCGGAAAGAATTGCTTATACTGTAAAAAATGTGTTCTGCAACCCTGAAAGCAGCTCGGATGAAGATTATTCGTTAATAGCTTCAATGCTGAGCAACGAGCTTTCATCATCAATAAGCTATTATCAAATGCAAGGCTATGCGCCTATTGAAACAGTCTATTTTTCAGCTCTTATGGAGGGTGAAAATATAGTCGCCCAAAAACTAAAGGAAATGGCATTTGTGCCTGTTGAGGTTCCGATGTTTTGCAGTGAGTATGAAACTTCTAATTTTGCTCCTGCAGAATATACCGGATGCATCAGCTTAGCTTTAGAAGCATTGGAGGGATAGGTAAGTGTTAAAGGTAAGTCTGTTACCTGAAAGTTACCGTAAAAAGGTAGTAGGGTCAAAAAGAAAAGAGCAAATTAAGAAAATGTCGCTCGTTGTTCTTGTGATGCTATTTGTATTTTTCGTGGCTGTCATTAGTACAAGATTTTATGTATCAAGCAAATACGATGACATTCAAAGAAAAAATATGGATGCAAAGGCGATGTTTCCTGTGCTTGAAAGCTATCAGGAGCTTTATAACGGTATTAAATCCCAAAGGGAGCTAATAAACGCTATATCTCCGAAAAAACCTTATGCCCATAGCTTTCTTGTAAATCTAAGTAATATTGAGCAGCCGGGATTATGGCTTACAAAAACCTCTACGGACAATTGGCATTACAATAAATTGTGCGTAGTTGAGGGCAGTTGTTTAGAGTATAATACCGTTCTTTCCTATATTGAAAAAATTAAGGATATTGACGGTGTTCTTGAAGTAGAATTAAGCTCATTTACATATACGGACGAAAGAGCGGGCACAGAGGACAGAATTTGCAGTTTTACAATTGCAATTACATGCGAAGGGGCGGCAACTCCTTATGAAGTAGTTGATACATCTAAAACAGAAACAACAACAGAAGATGAGAATGCGGGGGTAAGCTGATATGAATAAAGATATAAAATTATCTGATATCAAATTTTCAAATATAAAAGACTCCCCTGCACTTATAACAGCAATTATTAGTCTGTTTATTATAGCTGTATTGGCACTTTCTATTTTCTATATTTCGGATATATTTAAAATTAAGGGAGAAATTGAGATTGCGCGCGACGAATATAAACAGAACTGTGAAAGGATAGTATCACTTCAAAAAGTTCGCGCTCTATATAATACATTGGCGGCAGAAAAAGAAATGTTAGACGAAATGCTGCCGGAAACAGCGGATGTATACATAGTAATGCAACATATATACGACCTTTGTGATGAATATAATGTTGAAGTTGTAAGTATGGATACACCTGTGCTGTCAGCGACATATACTACTGAGACGAGTATTACTTTATCAATTTCAGGAACATATAACAATATCATTTCCTTTATCGACCATTTTACAAGAGAAAAAGCAATTCATAGGGTAGAAAAAGTCAATATTGGGGATATGGCGGAAAATAGTATAAGACAGGCAGATATTGTTATCGTGGCTTTATCCGTATAAGAATTACGGCATAGGACTTAATAACAACGAGCAGAGGTAAAAAAATGGACAACAATGTGGTTATACCGGGGAGTATGGGGTATTTTCTTATAAAGACCGGCAAAATTACGGAAGCGCAGCTTTTTGAGGCTCTTTCTATTCAACAGAAAGAAAAGGACCTTTTAGGCAATATTTTAGTACGATTAGGTTATTGCACAGAAGATGATATAGCTAAGGCGCTCGCCGCAAAAACAGGCTGTAAGTTTATATCTATTGATGACCTTGGTGTAAGTGTTGCGGCTGCAAATCTTGTATCTACGGAGCTTGCGGTTAAAAACGGCATCCTTCCTCTTTATCAAGATGACAGAACACTTTATGTTGCCATGAAAAACCCGAATGATGTTGTAACAAGGGATAACCTTTCTCTTATGACCGGCGGGCTTGAAATAGTCCCCGTTGTTGCCACAGATGCCGA
>JAAZGX010000151.1 GCA_012511005.1 Clostridiales bacterium | reverse complement strand
TATTCCTGTAATATATTTTACTATAACGCGGGCAAGGACCTTGGTATAGAAAAGATGAATTATTATTGCAATCTGTTGGGGCTTGGGCAAAAGACGGGCGTGGAATTGCCGGAGGAAAAGGGACTGCTTGCAGGCAAAGCAACCCGCGAAGCGGCAAAAGGCGTATGGTATCCCGGCGACACTGTACAGGCGGCAATAGGGCAGTCCGATAATCTTTTTACTCCCTTGCAGCTCGTAAATTACTGTGCCACAATAGCAAATTCCGGCATACGGTGCAAGCCTTATATAATTGACTCTGTATTCTCTGCTGATATGAATACCCTCGTTTATGAAACTAAGCCCGAAATAACACAAAAAATTGATTTCTCTAAAAAAAATCTTGATATTGTAAAGGCTGGTATGCGGGATGTAGTCACACTTGGAGGGTGCAGTACATACTTTAGAAACTGCGTCGTTGAGGCAGCGGCTAAAACGGGTACCTCACAAGTATATAAAAGAGCGCCTAACGGCACTCCCGTAAAAACTAATAATGGGTTCGTTATTGCTTTTGCACCATATGAAAATCCCGAAATAGCAGCCGTCGTCGTCTGTGAAAATGTTCAAGGCGGCAGCGCCATATCGGGTGCTTTAGCAGAGGTTTTTAACTATTATTTTACAAGCGCTAAGGATTTTAATACCCCGATAGATTATAATAAATTAATTGCGTAAGGTGAAAAAGATGACAAGAGTAATCGCTGTTGTATCCGCAAAAGGCGGCGTAGGTAAGTCCTCTATTTGCAGAGGTCTTGGAAAAGCGCTTTCAGAGAAAGGGCAAAGCGTGCTTTTAGTTGATACTGATATTGCGCTTAGAAGTCTTGACGCCTTACTTTTCGCCGATGAAACGGCAGTTTTTGACTGGGGAGATATACTCGGTAAAAACTGTAACGCTTCAAAGGCGCTCATTCACATAAACAGCAGACTGTCACTTTTAAGGGCGCCTCTGCACGGTCAATTTGACGCTTCTCTTTTTGGAAATATGATATCTGATATTTCCAAAAGTTTTGATATTACTATACTTGATGCAGGAGCCGGTCTTGAGGGCGGCTTTAATCTTTGTGTTGCGGCGGCTAATGAGGCTTTAGTCATTTCCACCGCTGATGATATAAGTATGCGCGCCGCTTTAATAACGGCACAAAAAGTTAGAGATAACGGTATTAAAAATTTGCGGCTGATAATTAACCGCTACCCTAAAAGACGCTTGCGCCGCCGCTCTGTTGATAATGTTATAGACGCAACAAAAGTAAGACTTATAGGCGTTGTTCCTGAAGATAAGGAAATTCTTTTAGCGCATAACGGTATACATATCAACGGGAATTCCCCTGCCGAACTGGCATATAACCGTATAGCTGACAGACTTCTTTGTAAAGATGTCCGTCTTTATATAAAATAGATTGTCGGAAGGTATATTTTTTATGATTAAAACACCTAAACTCAATATAATTGAAAACCTAATAAAGCAAGTCCCGCCATATATTATTACAGATGAATTTGTAATTGATGTATGGAGAAAAAAAGACGGTGTGCATATTTCGCCTAATAAGTTTTCCATAAATGACGAAAAGGAAACGGTGCTTTCACTCGGCAGCGCTTGGGAAACGGGTTATGATATGACGAGCTGGTTTTCCGCTTTTGTTACGGTACCGGAAAATATGGACGGTAAAAAGGTATACCTTCAAATCGACTTCGGCGGCGAGGCGTTAGTTAGAGCTAACGGCAAAATTATAGGCGCTATTAGCTCCGACATGAATTCCGGCTGGGTTCACAGAGATATTTTACACCTTCCAAATCCCATAAAAAGAGGGACTGTTTATGATATTGAGATTGAAGCTACCGTAAACTCAGGCGGGTTTTGTGACGCAGCTATGGCGGGAGCAAAAACGACTGTTTATACTATGAAAACGGCGCGCCTCATAGCAAT
>JAAZGX010000150.1 GCA_012511005.1 Clostridiales bacterium | reverse complement strand
CTGTAAAAAGCGGCAATTTTAATCCTATCCGAATTTTTTCTTTTGGTAATGTCATAATACCTGAAAGTCAACGCTTTCCCGTAAACACAGTAGCACTCCACCGCGGTAATTTCTTTGATTTTTTCAAGCAGCGCCTCAGACTCCGGTTTGCCGCCTGCCTCAAAGGTAATTTCAAAGCTTCTCGCTGCATTAACAACCTCAAACGAATTCATTGCCCAAATATAACCGATTCCTAATATATAATAGGTTGCCCCAACTGAAACAACAAGAAGCAGTATAAGCAATATCGCGTTGCTTTTATACTGCTTAAGGCTTTTACAGGCGCTGTTAAACATAAATCTGAGACGCATAAAAAACTCCTCCGAACAGCCGCACTATACATATAATTTGCAGAATAAAACCTTAGCCGCTGGATTCATAATCGGACATAATAGATTGAAGCTGCCTTTTATACTCGTCGATCTCATCCTCCATACCATCGTAATAAGGGCCCTCGTCTATAATTTTCTTTACCGTATCACGTGCCCATTTTTTATCTTCATCCGTGCCGCTATTTATAACACTCGTTAAAAACTGAATCGCAACCGTACTCCTGCCCGATTTCTCTATTTCTTCAATACACTTTGTCTTAGCCTTTTCGGTATCTCCTTTTATATAGAGAATCCATAGATAATGAGAGTATTCTGAGCTATAAGGGTCTAATCTTTTTTCAGGTATTTTCAGTTTCTCGACCTCTTTATGCGTAAGCCTCATTTCGGCATACCGTACATACTGTTCTTGTGTTTTTGCGTCGTTGTCGCTTCCGTCAATCGAATTCCCGAGATAACCGCAAAGATCTCCGAGGGTGTCAAAATCCCTGTCGAAAAAGTACGACAACCGCATTGTATACGCAGCAGCCGTGAATTTGCCGCGGTCGGCAAAAGCTTCGGCGATATAATCAAGTGGTTCAAAAAGCAAACAAAAAACCGCTGTAACCGCCAGAACAACAACAACGGCAACAATAAGCTTAAACTTTCTTTTTACGGCAGGTTTATCGCTTCCCATTTTATCAGCTCCATTTATTTTTTAAGCAGTAATCTGAAATAAGGATATTCAAATCGCCGTAATTATTCCTGTTCCTATATTATCACATAAATTATTTATTGTCAATTATACCCTTATGATTAATATATTTAATATTTAGATTAAACCGCTCAATTAGAGGAAACACCATGCAATTTAAAAACCCCTTAAGCCAACCGCTTCCATAAATGCCTTGACGAGCGTCGAGGCTGTTTTTCTGCCGAATGAAAAGATTTCGTGGTAGTGGCTGCCGAAAAGTTTATAAGCAAACTTTGACGAGCCGAAAAAGACCATGAGAAAGTCATTGTCGGGGATTATGTATCCGATAGCGTCATTACAAAGCCCTATAACACACAGCTTGTCTGTTCCCGCTATTTCCTCTAATGACGGAAGCGGGAAATCTTCTCCAGTAAAGACATTTTCACCTTTCATAACGAGTGTTCCGCTCGTTATTGACGGGTCCATTTCACCCGGTATCATAGCAAATTTTAAGTCTTTACCAAGCTCCATATACCCTACCTCTGTTACGCTGCTGTATGAGCCGTCAAAATTTTTTAGCACTCCGAAATTGCCTATTTCTAATTTGCCTATTAATATATAAATTGGGTTGTCAACTTTTAATTCTGCTTTACTTATGCGAATGTTTATAAGCGGCTCTGCCTCTTTTTCAGGAATAACGGTGTCGCCCTTTTTCTCAAGCCAGAGTGCATATTTACTTTTTTCGCCGTCTTTGAAAATTCCCATGGATTTTTCATAAATATCCGGATTTAAGATTTCGCTGTTTTCGATTTCCTCTGTTGTTTTCGTCATAGCAAGCGTTATCATAGAAAGCTCTGTTCCGACGGCTTTTGCCTGCTCAATATTTCTTAGTCTGTCGCTGTAGAGCCTGCTCGGATAAACACCCTCTACCGCCCCGTTAAGGAACAAAAAGTTATATCCCGCTTTTTCCATAGTTTCGCCCATATAGTAAACAAAATCACCTGAAATAGTCCT
>JAAZGX010000149.1 GCA_012511005.1 Clostridiales bacterium | reverse complement strand
TAAAGCTTGAAGGTAAAAGCAACACTTTGCTTGAAAAAATTGCAAACGACCATAACTTTTTGTTGACGGCAGAGGAAATAGGCGAAGTATTAGCGCCTAACTTATACACAGGCAGAAGCGCCGCTCAAGTAACGGAGTTTATAAACGGCACCGTAACGCCTATCTTACAAAGGCTTTATACGGACGATATAAATACGGAGCTTAAAGTTTAATTAACAGGAATACTCTTAATTAATCAAGCTTTGAATAACCAGTGTAAAACTGATAATACTTTCCCTTTTGAGCGAGCAACTGTTCATGGTTGCCTCGCTCAATTATTTTGCCGCCGTCAAGAACGAGTATGGCGTTTGCGTTTCGTATGGTAGAAAGTCTGTGAGCTATTACAAACACTGTTCTGCCCTCCATTAGCTTATCCATACCCTTTTCAATCAGCTTTTCTGTACGCGTGTCAATGGAGCTTGTTGCCTCGTCAAGTATAAGAACAGGCGGGTTTGCGACGGCTGCCCTTGCTATTGATAAAAGCTGACGCTGCCCTTGGCTAAGGCTTTTGCCGTTGCCTGTCAGCACCGTGTTATACCCCTCTGGGAGGCGAGTTATAAAGGAATGTGCATTAGCAAGCTTTGCCGCGGCGACAACATCATCAAGAGCAGCGTCAAGCCTGCCATACCGTATATTCTCCTCCACAGTTCCCGTAAACAGGTAGGTATCCTGCAAAACTGTTACAAGCGAAAAGCGCAAAGCGTCCTTTTTAATTCGCTTAACATCAATTCCGTCATATGTTATCCTGCCGTTATTTATATCATAAAAACGGTTGATAAGGTTCGTTATAGTCGTTTTTCCCGCACCCGTAGAGCCGACAAAAGCTATTTTTTCACCCGGTTTTGCAAAGAGCGAGACTTCTTTTAGCACCTCTGTTTCACCGTCATATGAAAATATTACATCAAAGAAGCGCACATCTCCTTTTAGCGGTATAAGATTAAATGTATCGTCAGAAACAGGCTCTTTCCACGCCCAGAAACCCATACATTCGGCACATTCTACTAAAGAGCCGTCATCATTTTGTGAAACATTTACAAGGGAAACATCCCCTTCGTCTATTTCAGGCTGTTCGTCCAAAACGGCAAATATACGCTCTGCACCTGCAAGCGCCGCCAGTATATTATTAAACTGCTGTGAAACCTGCGTTATAGGCTGCGAAAATTGCCTTGTATATTGCAGAAATGAAACGAGAGAAGCAATATCAAGCGAGGATATGCCCTTTAATATTAAAGCCGCGCCGAGCGTTGCCGTTGCCGCATAATTTAGGTATGAAAGATTTCCCATAATAGGCATAAGTATGCTTGCGAATGTGTTGGCATTCGCGGCGGCTTTTCTAAGCTTCTCATTCATTTTTCTAAATTCTTCTTTAGTAATGTCCTCACGGCAGAATACCTTTACAACCTTTTGCCCCTCAATATGCTCCTCAATGTATCCGTTTACTTTTCCTGTTTCCTGCTGTTGTTTTCTAAAAAATCCGGAGCTTTTTTTACCGACCGCTTTAACGGAAAACAGCATAACCGCAAGCATTACAAGCACAAGGCAAAGAAGAAGCGGACTTAAAATAGCCATCATAACAAATGTTCCAAGAACGGTAACGGATGATGTAATAATTTGCGCTATTCCTTGACTTATCGCCTCTCTTACCGAGTCAACATCGTTTGTAAAGCGGCTCATAATCTCGCCGTGCGTGTTTTTATCAAAATAATTGATAGGCAGTTCCTGTAAACGCTTGAACAAATCGTCCCTCAATACAAATAATGTATTGTGTGAGACTTTTAGCATTATCCTTGCGTAGAGGTACTGTGCCGTGATACTCAAAATGTATATTCCGGAAAGAATTACAAGGAGCAGAGTAATGTTTGAAAGCCCTGTCGCCACATCGCCGCCTTTTAAGATAATTTCAAGCTGTTTTACAATCGGCTTTAGCATATATGTCCCTAAAACACCTCCGGCGGAGCTTATAAGAGTAAGAAACAAAACGAGATAAAGCGAATACTTTTGCCGAAAAACATATCCCATAAGTCTTTTAAAAGTTTTTCGCGCATCTTTTGGGTTATCAAATTTCATTCTCATACCGGGGCCGCCTCTCGGCGCCATTTGCCTCTCCGGCACTTTTTTAGTCTGTTCCATTCAATGCACACCTTGCTTTTGTGATATGTATATTTCTTTATAAATCTCATTGTTTTCTAAAAGCTCAGAATGTGTTCCAATACCGTTGATTTTGCCGTCTTCTAAAACGATTATCCTATCGGCATCTGTTACCGAGGCTATTCTTTGAGCAATAATAATTTTCGTGGTATCCGTCATTTTTTTAAGAGCCTGTGTGATTTTCCTGTCAGTTACGGTATCTACGGCACTCGTACTGTCGTCAAGAATAAGAATTTTAGGATTTTTAAGAAGCGCTCTTGCTATTGTAAGCCGTTGTTTCTGACCGCCTGAAACATTTACGCCGCCTTGACTGAGGTCTGTTTCAAAACCGTCCGGAAAAGATTTAATAAAACGAAGGGCATCTGCCGCTTCACAAGCTTTTTCAAGCTCTTCATTGGAAGCATTGCTATTGCCCCATAAAAGGTTTTCCTTTATAGTGCCGGAAAACAATAAATTATTTTGCAGCACCATAGCTACACTGTCGCGAAGGTTTTTAAGCGTATACTCTTTAACAGACTTACCTCCAACGAGTATTTCTCCGCTCGTGATATCATAAAGCCGTGGAATTAGCTGAACTAAAGTAGACTTGGCGCTGCCCGTACCGCCTATGATACCGATACTTTCTCCGGCTGAAATCTTTATGTTTATATTGTCAAGCACATTTTTTTCTGCACTTTCGTTATACTTAAAACACACATCAGTCATCTCAACAGAGCCGTCTTTGACCGTCAGCGTTTCGTCTGCTCCGCTATCGTCAATAGCAGGCGCCTCATCTAAAACAGCGACAACACGCGAAAGTGAGGTTTTAGCCATTACGGACATAACGAGCATCATAGAAACCATCATTAATGACATAAGTATTTGGGATACATAAGAAATAATGGCGGAAAGGTCGCCTATTTCAAGCGTTCCGCCGACGATAAAACGACTGCCGAAAAAGAGGATTGCAACGATACAAAAATACATGGAGATAGTCATAATAGGGCCGTTTAATATAATGAGTTTTTCAGCGAAAACCGCCGCATTATACAAATGCTCGTTACTTTCTTTGAATTTTTCCTTTTCAAAGTCGCCCCTGACAAATGTTTTAACAACTCTTATGGCTATAAGATTTTCTTGAATAGAGGCATTAAATTTATCATATCTTTCAAACATACGGCGAAAACGGGGGTGTGCCGCTTTTCCTATCAGCATAATAGCCGCCGCCATAAACGGGGCAACAAAGAGAAATACTCCCGAAAGTAACGCGTTTATTTTTACGGCATAGCTAATAGCCATAATGAACATAAACGGCGCGCGCACAAGAATTCGCACAGACATCATAGCTATTCCCTGAAGCATATTTGTATCGGTAGTCATTCGCGTTATGAGTGATGCCGTGCCGAATTTATCGGTATTTGAAAAGGCAAGGTCCTGAATTTTTGAAAAAAGGGCAAAACGGCACTCGCTGCCGAACCCCGTTCCGAATAGCGCGGAAAATCTTGACGCAGAAGCTCCGAATAAAAGAGCTAATAATGCCATAAGCACCATTTTTAATCCGAGAGACTTGACTATTTCAAAGTCGCCCCCCAATATACCTAAATTTATGATTTTTGAAAGTAAAAATGGTATCTGCACCTCAATAAAAACCTCTGCGGCTATTGAAAAGGCGGATAAAATGCCGAAAACCGCATATTTTTTAGATAAAGGCAGGATTTTTCTTATCATATAACTAAACAGTCTCCTTTAAAGTTAAACACAACTATTGTATCACATTATTTTTTTGCAAACAAGCATTAATTTCATTATGCACTTTGTACAAATTTCAGTAGTTGGAATTTACTTTGTTTTAACAAAATACTTAAAATATGTATTGAAATGGGCCGCAATATTTGGTATTATAAATATAGATTGCAAAATGTGGCTGTATATGGGAAGAAAAGAAGCAATCGGTGGGTATTATCATTTAAAGAGGGGTGAAAGAATGAAAAGCAGAAAGACAGAAAGCGAAAGGGATTTTCCGCTTTATGTATTTCATCAGGGAAATAACCGTATGTCGTATGATTTTCTTGGCGCCCACAGTCTTTTGGCAGGTGAGTTTGTTTTTCGTGTCTGGGCACCTCGCGCGAAAGCGGTTTCTGTAGTTGGGGATTTTAACGACTGGGACAGCGCCGTTTCTCCAATGAAAAGGCTCAATAATGAGGGCGTATGGGAATGTAAAGTGTCCGGTGTGAAAAATTATGATGCTTATAAGTATTCTATAACCGCCTCTGACGGCAGAGTGCTTCTTAAAAGCGACCCTTATGCTGTGCATATGGAAACGAGACCCGCTACGGCATCAAAAATATATATAAGCAAGCCTTATAAATGGGGCGATGAAAAATGGCTAAAACGCCGCAAGGAAAAGTCTGTTTACAATTCGCCGGTAAGCATTTATGAGTTGCACGCAGGCTCATGGAAAAGGCATAAGGACGGCAATTTTCTTTCATACAAGGACCTTGCAAAGGAGCTTATTCCATATGTAAAAGAAATGGGCTTTACACATATAGAGCTTATGCCGCTTTCTGAGCATCCGTATGACGGCTCATGGGGTTATCAGATAACGGGCTATTTTGCCGTGACTTCAAGATACGGCACGCCGAATGATTTTATGTATTTCGTGGATGAGTGCCACAAGGCAGATATAGGCGTTATTATGGATTGGGTTCCCGGTCACTTCCCGAAAGATGAGCAGGGGCTTTACGAGTTTGACGGTCAGCCGCTTTATGAATATGAGGATATGAAAAAAGGCGAGCATAAACAATGGGGCACAAGGGTATTTGATTATGGAAAAAAAGAAGTGCAAAGTTTTCTTATTTCCAACGCATACTTTTGGCTTTCAAGGTACCATATAGACGGGCTGAGAGTAGATGCCGTCGCCTCTATGATTTACCTTGATTATCAAAGGGAAAAAGACGAATGGACGCCGAATATAAACGGCAAAAACGAAAATCTTGAAGCGGTTGCATTTCTAAAAAAGTTAAACGAAATGCTTTTTGAAAGCTTTGGCGACACTCTTATAATAGCCGAGGAAAGTACGGCTTGGCCTATGGTTTCAAAACCCGTGTACCTTGGAGGGCTTGGCTTTAATTTCAAGTGGAATATGGGTTGGATGAACGATATCTTGAAGTATTTTTCTCTTGACGGCTATTTTAGGAAATATAATCATGACCTTATCACATTTTCATTTTTCTATGCTTTTTCGGAGAACTTTGTACTTCCTATTTCTCACGATGAGGTAGTCCACGGTAAAAAATCACTCATAGAAAAGATGCCCGGTGAATATGATGAAAAGTTCGCGGGTGTTAGGGCGTTTTTAGGGTATATGTATGCCCATCCCGGGAAGAAACTACTGTTTATGGGGCAGGAGTTCGGTCAGTTTATTGAATGGAATTATGAAAACGAGCTTGATTGGATGCTGCTCCATTACGATAAACACAGAGGACTTCAACAATATACAAAAAAGCTCAACGCTTTTTATAAAAAGACGACGGCGTTGTGGCAGATTGATTACAATTGGGAAGGCTTTACATGGCTCGTCAGTGATGATTGCGACAATTCCGTTATTGCCTTTTTGCGTACAGATGAAAAAAATAAATCTTTAATGGCAGTATGCAACTTCACAAATGTAGGGCGCGATATATATAGAATAGGTGTTCCTGAAAATTCCGTTTACGAGCTTGTTTTCAATTCAGATGATGAAGAATTCGGCGGAAACGGACAGAAAATGAAAAGGACATATAAGGCGGAGAAAAAGCCGATGCACGGGAAAGAATACAGCATAGAGCTTGCTCTGCCGCCGCTTACGACACTTTATTTAAAGGAAAAAACAGAAACAAAGAAAAAATTGTTATAAAAAGAAAGGAGATTTATATGCCGAAGAAAACAGAGTGTATAGCAATGCTGCTCGCGGGCGGGCAAGGCAGCAGGCTTGGGGTGCTTACGAATAACATAGCAAAGCCTGCGGTGCCTTACGGCGGCAAGTACAGAATTATAGATTTTACGCTGTCAAACTGCGTAAATTCGGGGATTTACACCGTTGGCATTCTCACGCAGTACCAGCCTTTGGAGCTTAACAATTATATAGGAAACGGGCAGCCTTGGGACTTAGACAGGTCACAGGGAGGCGTGCATATTTTATCGCCGTACCAACAAATAAAGGGAACCGAGTGGTATAAAGGCACGGCAAACGCAATATATCAGAATATAAATTTTATAGAAAGATATTCACCGAAATATGTCGCCGTTCTCTCCGGTGACCATATTTATAAGATGAATTATGCCAAAATGCTGCAATATCATAAGGAAAAGGATGCGGCATGCACAATAGCGATGCTTGAGGTGCCGTGGGAGGAAGCGTCCCGTTTTGGACTTATGTTTACGGACGATGACGGAACTATAACTGATTTTGAAGAAAAGCCGAAAAATCCAAGGAGCAACAAAGCGTCTATGGGCGTTTATATGTTCACTTGGGAAAAGCTGCGCCAATACCTTATTGACGATGAAGCAGACGAAAACTCGTCAAACGATTTCGGCAAGGATGTAATACCCGCTATGCATAACGCGGGGGAGAGAATGTATGCATATCCGTTTTCCGGTTACTGGAAGGATGTTGGTACGATTGACAGCTTGTGGGAGGCGAACCTTGATT
This sequence comes from Clostridiales bacterium, assembly GCA_012511005.1. Taxonomy (GTDB): domain Bacteria; phylum Bacillota; class Clostridia; order Oscillospirales; family Acutalibacteraceae; genus DTU089. The sequence continues at coordinate 13,521 of JAAZGX010000149.1, read as the reverse complement.
TATTAAATCCGAAAGCCAACATAGATTTAAGCGATAGTTCGTGGAAGATATACGGCAGAAGCCCTGCCTCGCCGCCACAGTATGTATCAAAAGACGCGGCTCTTCAAAACTCAATTGTTGCACAAGGATGTGAGATAGAGGGAAGTATAGAATACTCCGTATTATTTTCCGATGTAGTAGTTGAGAAAGGGGCGGTTGTGGATTATTCCATAGTTATGCCCGGCAGTACAGTGAAAAAGGGCGCTGTTGTTCAATATGCTATTGTTGCTGAAAATACCGTTATAGGAGAGAATTCCGTTGTCGGCGAAAGTCCGCAAAGCATAGGCAATCTTGATGATTGGGGAGTAGCAGTAGTCGGAAACGGTGTAAAAGTAGGTAAAAAGGCAAAAGTAAAAGCAAAGTCTATGATAAGCGCTGATGTGAAAGAGGGTGATATTGTATGAGGGCTAAAAATGTGTTGGGACTTATATATTCCAACTCACACGATGAATGCATAAGCGAGCTTACCGCAAGGCGAACAATGGGCTCTGTACCTTTCTCCGGGCGTTACCGTCTTATTGATTTTACATTGTCAAGCCTTGTAAATTGCGGAATTACAAAGGTGGGAGTTATTGCAAACAGCAATTTCCGTTCGCTTATGGATCACTTAGGCAGCGGCAGACCGTGGGATTTATCAAGAAAAAGAGACGGACTTTTCATATTGCCGCCATTTAAGGCGGGCGATGCCGATAAAGGAGGGGATAGAGTAGCGGCGCTTAGCCGTGTTATGGATTTTATATCAAGCTCAAGCGAAGAATATATATTAATATGTGATACAAACACAGTATATAATATGGATTTTACAGAGCTTTTTGAATATCATACAGAAATAAATGCGGACATTACAATAGTCACAAATGTTGGAAAGATACCGCGCCTTAAAAATATGATGGTATTTGACTGCGAAAGTGACGGCAAGGTTAAAAGCGTTGCCATAAATCCTAAAACAGAGCAAGATGTAAAATATTCAGTAAATACAATACTTATGAGAAAGTCTCTGCTTGAGCGTCTTGTGGGAGACGCTATAAGCTACAGCTATGAAAGCTTTGAAAAAAGCGTAATACAAAAGAACATATCAAAGCTTAATGTTTACTGCTGCAACGCCCGCGGCTTTTGCAAGATGATAGACAGTAAAGAATCGTACTTTGATATAAATATGGAGCTTTTAAATCCTGATATTAGAGCGGATTTATTTAATAAGGAAAGGCCTGTATTTACAAAGATTAGGAATGATATGCCCGTTCAATACGGCCTTTTATCAAGCGTTTCAAATTCACTGATTTCGGACGGTTGTATTATTGACGGTACGGTTGAAAACTCTGTTCTTGCAAGAGGAGTCCGCATTTCTAAAGGCGCAGTCGTGAAAGACTGCATATTAATGCAGGATACTTTTGTGGGAGACGATGCTGAACTTCAATGTATAATTACCGATAAGAGCGCTATAATTACACCGCATAAAACGCTAAGCGGCGCGAAAACATACCCCATATATATAGGCAAAGGAATAATAATCTAAGAAATATGGCATATGTCGCGAAAGGAGCGATACTTATGAGTGAAAACTGTCCTATTTGCGGATGCAAAACAGAAGAACTTGATTTTGTTGAGATTAACACAGAATCGGGAGTTATCAGCGTTTGTGATTATTGCGGCAAACAAATTAGCGTGTTAAAAGCCGCCGATATGAACGATGCTGACAGTATTGAGAAAATAAAGCCGAAATTAAGATGGCTTGATGCGGCGATTGAAAAACAGACGGAAAATAGGTGCGAGGCTTGCGAAAAAAGCTTACAAGAGCTAAGGGGCAAGTTTCCCGCGGGAGTAATCGAAACGACAGAGCAGGCAGACGGCGGGCAAAGTATATACACAAAAAGCCCGATTATGGATACTACGGTAACATCTGAAGCCGATAAGAACAGGATTATACAGTTAGAAAAAAGGATTGAAAGCCTTGAAGCGGAGTTTCACAATCATAAGAGAATGTCAATAATTATGAGCATTGCAGAGTTTGTTGTGCCTGCAATAATACTGAGTATTATTGCGATGGTTTTCTTTAAGTCAGATTTATGGGCAGATTTATCAAGCATTATATATTCTGCAACGGGCGGATACAGCTTGTTTTAACGCAACTTGAAAGGAGTATCAAATGAAAGTATTATATGCGACGAGCGAGGCGTTGCCGTTTGCTATAAGCGGGGGTCTTGGCGAAGTGGCAGGCTCGCTTCCACAGGCGCTTAGAAAAAGGCTTGTTGGTTGCCGTGTCGTTATGCCTCTTTATGGCACGGTTGACCCAAAACTAAAAGAAACAATGAAATTTATTACCCATATATCAGTGCCCGTGGCGTGGCGCAGGCAGTATTGCGGAATTTTTGAGGCAAGAGCAGGCGGAGTAATATACTATCTTATTGACAATCAATATTACTTTAAGCGGGACGGTCTTTACGGTCATTATGACGATGCTGAAAGGTTTGCGTTTTTCTCTCGCGCCGTGCTTGAAATTATTCCGATTATTAACTTCAAGCCTGATATAATTCATTGTAACGATTGGCAGACGGCGCTTACACCATTTTACTATACAACGATGTACGCAAAGCGCGAAGGGTATGAAAACATAAAAACAATCCTCACAATTCATAACATCCAGTATCAAGGCTCTTACGGCAAGGAGCTAATAGACAATGTTATAGGAGCAGGTATGGAGCATGTTAGTTTACTCGAATACGATAACGGCGTAAACCTTATGAAAGCGGGCATAGAGTGCGCAAATGTAGTTACGACAGTAAGCCCCACCTATGCGAAAGAGATATTAGACCCTTGGTATTCGCACGGGCTTGATACGATACTTAAAGAGCGCTCGTGGAAAATAAGGGGCATATTAAACGGTATTGACACTGAAAGCTATAACCCCGAAACGGATAGCGATATATACGCATTTTACTCCGTGGACGATATGAAAAATAAAGCTGTAAACAAAAGAATGCTTGAAGAGAGACTTTCCCTGCCGCAAAAAGAGAATACGCCCGTAATAGGCTTGGTATCAAGATTAGTTTCGCACAAGGGACTTGACCTTGTAAAAGAAATACTTGATAATTTTCTTTCAAAAAACGATGTACAAGTCGTTGTGTTAGGCTCCGGAGAGTGGCAGTATGAAAACTTTTTTAAGGAAATGCTTGAAAAATACCCCAAAAAATTTTCGCTTACCCTCGGTTTTGTTCCGGAGCTTGCAAGAAAAATATATGCGGGCAGCGACATATTTTTGATGCCCTCTAAAAGCGAGCCGTGCGGACTTTCACAAATGGTGGCGCTGCGTTACGGCGCAATACCTGTTGTGCGCGAAACGGGCGGACTGAAAGACAGCGTCACTGACAGCGGTGACGGTAAGGGCAACGGCTTTGTTTTTTCATCTTATAATTCAGGCGATTTACTTAATACACTAAAACGCGCGTGTGATGGCTATAGTAATAAAAAGGGCTGGGAAATCCTTGTTAAACGAGCGATGGAGTGCGATAACAGTTGGGGTAAATCAGCAAAAGAGTACATGCGCCTTTATAGAGAAACGGTAAAATAGTACTAATATCTATCAAAGTCAATTAGTCACATTAAAAGAGTTACAGATTATTGTATAAGAAAATAGATAACAATTAAAAAGCTTCGGGCGAAAGTCCAAAGCTTTTGGTTTGTGCGGCAACTACGGAAGGCTATTTTATTTCGGATAACTATTTCTGATATGCAATGGTAAAAGTTTTTATTGCTTTTTACCTAAATTAAAAATAAAAAAATATTTTTAAAAACCCTATTGACAAGTAGGAATTGTTGTCATATACTAATTATAGTTAGCGTATGCTAACTAAGGTTTATAGGAAGCTAAAACTTAAATGTGGATTAGGGATGTGCGCGATATGATAAATTACTTAAATACATTACGAAAAGGAGAAAAAGCTAAGATTGAGTCCATAGACGCAGGCAAAGAGGCAACTAAAAGGTTGTACGAAATGGGACTTAATACACATGCCACTTTAAACATATTGAAAAACGATATAGGGCCTATACTTGCAAGTGTCAACGGCAATAAAATTGCAATCGGGCGCGGACTTGCCGGAAAAGTAGCGGTATCAAAGATAAAAGAGTAAGAGAGGCATGTTGAATGGGAAACAGGAAAATAGCGTTAGTCGGAAACCCTAATAGTGGAAAAACAACACTTTTTAATGTATTGACCGGTGCAAACCAACATGTTGGAAACTGGCCGGGCGTTACGGTAGAAAAGAAAGAGGGAAAATTAAGGTATCAAAAAAATGAATATGATGTAATAGATTTACCGGGGATATATAGCCTTGGCGCATTCTCGGAAGATGAAATCGTTGCGATGGATTATGTGCTTTCAGACGACGCCGATGTAATAATAAATGTAATAGACTCAAGTAATATAGAAAGAAACTTGTATCTTACATCACAATTATTGGAAATGGGAAAAAATCTCGTTATTGTACTTAATATGACCGATGAAGCTGAGAAAAGAAACATAAAGATTGATGTTTTTGGATTGTCAAAAATACTCGGCGTTCCCGTAATTTCTGCCGTTGCCCACAAAGGCGAAGGCAAAAACGAAATAATAAAAGAAGTAGTCAACGCAATATTAAAAAAGAAGACTTATGACAACCCTATTAAATATAATAAAAATGTTCTTCACCATATTGAGCATATAGAGGAAATATTAAAAGGCAAAAAAATACCATATCCTATAAAATGGACATCAATTAAAGTCGTAGAAGGTGACAGTCATGTGCTAAAAAGGCTTGAGGAGAGTAAAATAGGTAAAGAAGCGGTAGAGGCTATAAAAGACTTTCACAGATTTCACAGTAAAGACAGCTTTGAGCTTGAAGTCGTCGACTCAAGATATTCCTTTGCAAACAGCATAGCAGAAGCAACGGTTTCACGACCGGCAAAAGAAGTTGAAACAATTACGGACAAAATTGATAGAATTTTTATAAACAAATATTTAGGTATTCCGATATTTGCAATTATTATGCTCGTTGTATTTCAAGTAACTTTCGTAATAGGCGAGGAGATACTCGGCGGTATTGCGGCATTTTTAATTGAAGGCTTAGGCGGACTTATAGAAAAACTTTTAATGTCGGTAAATTCTCCGGAATGGCTTATTTCTTTCAGCATTAACGGTATAATTAATGGCGTTGGGGCAGTTATAGAGTTTGTACCGCTTATTACGGTTTTATATTTAATGTTAGGTTTTTTAGAAGACAGCGGATATATGGCAAGGGCAGCTTTTGTCTGGGATAATCTTATGAGAAAGTTTGGTCTTCAAGGCAGGGCGTTTATTTCGATGATAATAGGCTTTGGCTGTAATGTTCCGGGAATAATGTCCGCAAGAACGATGGACAATAAGAAAGACAGAATGATTACAATGTTTATTAATCCGTTTATGTCTTGCGGAGCAAAAATACCAATATATACGGTGTTTATAGCAGCATTTTTCCCCAATCACGGCGCTTTAGTTTTGTTCTCTTTATATGCCTTGGGGGTTATAGTCGCCTTAATTATGGCAAAGATATTTAATAATACTCTATTTAAAGGGGAAAGCTCATATTTTATTATGGAGCTGCCGCCTTACAGATTGCCTACTATAAAAAATGTATTAAGAAATATGTGGACAAATGTATCGGGATTTATTGTCCGCGCGGGAACGGTTATTTTTGCGGTAGTGACCGTAATGTGGGTTTTGGCAGTAGTGCCTGCCTCGGCAGAGCCATACAGTCAGGATAGCCTTTTAGGCGCAATCGGCTCATTTTTAATGCCGCTTTTTAAGCCGGCAGGCTTTGGAACATGGCAGGAATCAGTTGCGCTGTTCGCCGGAATTCCCGCAAAAGAGGCAGTTGTAGGCACATTAGGTATGCTTTATGCCGGCGAATATATGGAGGAAGGAAAAGCGTTGGTAGACGCTATAAGAGAGAACTTTACACAGCTTACGAGCTTGTCATATATGGTAATGGTTCTATTGTATACGCCTTGCGCCGCTGTGTTGGGAACGATAGGCAAAGAAACAAAATCAATTAGATGGACTGTTTTTATCGCACTTTACACCTTTGCCCTTGGGTGGGCGGCTGCGGTGACAATTTATCAGGTGGGCAGCTTGTTAGGATTTGGTTAACTTAATCGGAGTTGTTATTATGTTAAAGGAAATATTAAAAATTATTTACAGCAGCGGTTATTTCTCTAACAGAGATTTGGCAAAACAATTAAATGTAACAGAAGAAGTTATTATTGACGGTATTAATCAGTTGATAAATATGGGGTATTTAAAACGGGAAGCAAAAAAGGATATGTGCCCCACATCTTGTACTCGTTGCCCATATGTGCAGTCTTGTAATAAAGATATTGTTGAAACATACCAAATTACAGAAAAAGGTATGTCCGTTATCTGAAACTGTTGCCAACATAGCTAAAATACAAATAAAAATAAAAAATCTGCCGCAGACAACGGCAGGTTTTTGTGTATATTTTGAAGATTTAAAAAGTTAAATTGCTTTTTTATTAAGTTTTGTTATAATAAGAGAAATAAGTTTAGGAGTTTGATGCCGTTTCCGATGACGGTGTTTTTAGTGCAGAGGTTTTTCTGATAAAGTCTTCAATGCTTACTATAAGCGTTTCTATACAAAGAGGCTGTGAGCCGCCCTTTCTTTTAATGTTAACGGCTCTTTCGGGAAAGTCGTGCAGCATCCTCTCTGTTAAAGCAAGAGCAAGCGAATCCGTCATCTTTACGGGCAAGGTAAACCAGCGTTTTGGTATGTATCCGCTGCTTGACGCGGCAATAAGTGTACGGTAGATTGTAAGGGCATATAATAATGTTATTTGCTCACCGGCATTTGCGCTGCCGGCATTACATCTTTCAAGGCTCATAATAGATGCTCTGTAAACGGTAGAGGGCGAGAAATCGCTATCGTCCAAACAGTCCTCAAGCTCATGTTCAGACAAGCCGTTTCGGCTGAGGCTTCTGCCTAAAAGGTAGTCCGTAGTAACCTTATAATAGTCGGCGGCGCGGCACAAAAAATCAAGTCCGCATTCTCTTATACCTTTTTCATAATGGGATAAAAGAGCTTGAGATATATTAAGGTCTGCCGCCGCGGTTTTTTGGTTCAGTTTATTCTCCGCCCTTAGCTCTATTAATCGTTCGGGGAAAGATGACATAAAATCAATCCTTTGCAAAAATATAATTAACATTTAGAAATTAGGTGAAAAAGTGAAGTGCTACCGTATACACTTAATAAGGCACGGCACGCATGTGGGTGCTTTGGAGGGTAAATATATAGGACATACTGACGAGGCGCTTTCGGGACAGGGTAAAGACGAGCTGAAAAATCTGAAAGAAAACTGTGTTTACCCTGATTGCGCCGTAGTCGTGTCAAGTCCGTTAAAGCGTTGCCTTGAAACGGCAAAAATTCTTTATCCAAATAACGAGCCTGCCGTTATGAGAGGCTTTTGTGAATATGATTTTGGAGAATTTGAGGGACTGACGGCGGACGAGCTTTCAAGATACCCTGAATTTATAGACTGGCTAAAAGGTAATGAGGAGGCTTTTGCACCAAACGGCGAAAGCAACGGCGCTTTTAAGACGCGCGTACTGACTGAGTTTATAAGGCTTGTACAGGGACTTTTTAAGACGGGCGACAATTCTTGTGCAATCATAACCCACGGCGGAGTTATTATGACTATTTTGTCCGCCTTCGGAATACCGGAGCTGCCTATGCATGAGTGGCTTACGCCCTGCGGCTGCGGCTATACAGTTCAAATAACACCGTATATGTGGTCAAAAGTAAATAAATTTGAAGTAACGGCGGAAATACCGTTAAATCCAAATGAAAACGAAGGAGAACAAATTGATGAGTGATTACAGGATTTTTGCAAACCATGCGCACATTTTCCCGAAAGGCTCCAAATCTAACGCAACATTAGAGGACCTTAAAAAATTAATGTATGAATGCGAAATTGAAAAAGCCGTCTGTTTCGCCACATTCAAGGAGCAAAATACAAGGGTAGGGGAGGACGCTAACACTAACAGGTGGCTTGCGAAAACGATTAAAAACGAGCCTGACTTTGTAGGCTTTGGCACAGTTGATTTTGAAATAGGGAATTTAAGAGAGCAAGTCGATGAAATAGCGGCTTTAGGACTTAAAGGCATTAAAATCCACCCTGCTTTTCAAGAAGTTAAAGTAAACGGTAAAGAGCTTTATGAGGTATATGAAGCGTCAGTAAAAAACAATTTGTTTTTATCATTTCATACGGGGCTTCATTGGCACCGCTTGTCCGACTATCACACGCTTTTATGGGATGAGGTGGCAAGTGATTTTCCAAAGCTTCGTTTTTCTATGGAGCATATGGGCGGTTACAGCTTCTTTAATGAGGCGCTTGCCGTTATGAATAACAATAAGCGGGGCGAGTTCGATACAGTATTTGCGGGTTGGACTTCAATAGATACGGGTGAAGACGAGTTTGGAAACGCAAGATGTAACGCATGGTCGCTTACAGACGAGCAGCTTTGCACCCTAATATACCAAACGGGTGAAAATCGCAGTATATTCGGGCTTGATTTTCCGTATAATTCTGCCGAAAAGACAACAAGGTCAATCGAAAGAATTAAAAACTTACAGATTACAGAAACGGCAAAACACGCAATACTTGGCGGCACACTGAGAAGTGTTTTAGGCGTGGATTAATATAAATATTAAAGTAGTTTCTCTGCCGCCTCGACAGTTTGCTTCATAAGCATTGCAATTGTAACGGGGCCAACGCCCCCGGGAACCGGTGTATAAGCGCTGCTTTTAGAAGCAGCGTTTATTAAATCTATATCCCCGACATTACCTTTATTGTAACCGGCATCAATTAAAACAGCACCCTGTTTTACCCAGTCCGATTTTACAAAAAGCGGCTTTCCGACTGCGGCGATTACAATATCAGCGCGCCTTACAACTTCGGGCAGATTTTTTGTTTTAGAGTGTGCAACTGTTACGGTAGCGTTTTCGTTAAGGAGCAGCGCCGCCGCAGGCTTGCCTAAAATTGCGCTTCTGCCTATTACAACTGCCTCTTTTCCCTCTATTTCTATATTGTAATGCGAAAGCAAAGACATAATAGCAAGAGGAGTGGCGCTTTTATAAGCGGGCAGTCCCATAGACATTAAACCAAATCCCGCCGTATTTACCCCGTCAACATCTTTTTTTAAGCATATAGCATTAAAGCAGGCATGCTCGTCTATTTGCTTCGGTACGGGGTGCTGAAGCAAAATTCCGCAGACATCATCATTTTCATTTAGCTCTTTGATTTTTAAGAGCAATTCATCAGTCGTCGTATTTTCGCTCATCTCAATCTTTTGTGAGCTCATCCCAACTCTTTCGCATGCGTTGCCCTTCATTCGCACATATGTTACGCTTGCAGGGTCTGCACCTACTAAAATAGTGGCTAAAACGGGTGTTTTACCGCTTTTTTCTTTAATTACAGCAACGCGCTGTTTTAACTCGTTTTCAACATGCAGTGAATATGCTTTTCCGTCAATAATAAGTGGCATAAATCCTCCCAAGGCATTATAATTGCTTGTTTTGTTTTTTCCAGTAGTATGAATAGTAAAGTCCGCGGGCACCTTTTGCGTCAGATGTGTTTACGAGTTTTTCAAGCTCTCCCTCAAGCTCTGTCTTTTTTTCTTTTGCAAAGCGCATAACGCTTAGTTTATCGCCGTCTGTATTGGCTTTTTCAGCTAAATCAAAAAGCTCTGCCTCTGCCGCATCCCTTTTAGCTAAATACTCATCTAAATTTGTGCCGCCGCCTAAAAGTCCGCGCCGTACTCTCTCAGAGCGTTTCCAATTTTCCACAGCTTCATCGGAACGGCTTTCATCATAAAACATACTACGGTCATCTATTAACCAACACGGCATAAAAAGAGAAACACAGGGAAGTGATGTGCTTGAAATAAAAGCCACACTGTCGTTACCCTTTGATTTTAATATCATACTGCCCGTTGTCTGGCTTGAAATTATACCGCCGGCGTGCATACAAATGCTGTACATACTGCCGCCCGTAAAGCCTTTCGTCTTTTTGTTGCCGCAATGGGTTCGGAGAATATCTAAAACAGTTGATGTTGTTATGTGACCGCTGTTTTTACTAAGATGCTCTATAGAAAACTGCTGCCGCAAGTTGCCCTTAGAGCCATATGAAAAAAGCTTATCATCAAAATGCTTTTTGAAAGGAATTTTGCCGTCTAAACTACTTTTATCATAATCATCCTGCAATGTTAAAGCGTTTGAAATGCTGTAAAAATCTTTTATCTTTTTAAGCGCCCAATAGGTTCCCGCCGTTTCAAGAACGAATGCTTCATTTCTGTCTGAAATAATAAAAGAGTTGTGATAACGAAGATTTTCCGTATAACCCGCTTTTCCGCCCTGACCGTATTTCAATAAAAGGCTTATGATATAGTCTGCCGCATCTTCTGCCGTGTCACAGCACTCTAAAGCAAGCCTCAGCATATCCATACCAAGGAGAGCAGGCTCCTTTTTCTGCTTTTCTTTAGTAAAAACAGCTTCATTTCCAATTACAACGCCCTTGCTGTTAAAGCCCATTTCTGCGCCCCACATCCAACTCGGTTTCATTAAAAGAACTTCATTTATCTGCTCTTTCGCTTCCACCTCAATGTATGTGCATTTCTGCTTTTTGCCGCTTTTTCTAATACCACCCGAAATCCTTTGCATAATAAGAGGCTCGTTAGGCTCTCTGTCACTATTCTTGCCAAAAATTATGCAGCCGTCAGCAGTAGCAGGTGGTAACGCTATTAAGGTATCACACATAATAACCCTCCTTATAAACAACATATAAACGGAAACGGTATACTATCTGTATAATTATATCATTAAAAAAATAAAAAACAAGTAAAAGACATAAAATCAATAAAGAAGCATCTTAACGCATATTGACATTGTATTAGGAAATCTGTATTATTGAACAAACTTAGATAACAAAATCAAAAAATAGGAGGCAAAAAAATGGTTGAGCAGGTATTTAAGCTGTCAAGAGGAAACGACAAGGCGATTGAAAGGGTTGTATTCGATGAAAATGTCCACTATCTGCATATGGTGTTCAACAAAGATGAAGGATTGCCGGAGCATTTTTCTAACTCAAATGTGTATATGACCGTAGTAAGAGGCAAACTTTCAATAGGGCTTGACGAACAGGAAATCCATGAATATGAGGATGGGACGCTGCTTAAAATCCCATTTAAGACAAAAATGAATGTACGAAATCTGCACGATGAAACGCTGGAGCTAATCATTGTAAAAGCACCGGCGCCAACAGTATAAATAAAAAAGGGAGCGCTTTTTTAGCACTCCCTTAAAAAATTGTGTTTAGTATTTAATAAATTTATCCCCCGGTACGCCGCATATGCTGCATCTTTCGGGTACAAACTTTTCAATGTTTCCGCATGTGGGGCAAAGGTAGTAGAAAACTTCCTCAAAGTCCTCAAGATTATCAAGCGCCTCTTCATAAAGCCTTGCGTGAACCTCTTCTGCTTTCATAGCAAAAGTGAAAGTCATAACAGCAGCGTTATTCCCCTCTGCCTTAGCCGTCTCAATGAAAGGCGGATACATTTCTTTATACTCATAAGTTTCGCCTGCGATACCGTCTTTAAGGTTAGAGGCGGTGTCGCCCACCATGCCTGCAACCTCAAAATGCTTTAGGGCGTGGAGAGTTTCAGCGTCAGCTGCGGCTCTGAATAATTTTGCCGCATTAAGAAATCCGTCTTTTTCCGCTTTTTTAGCATATGCCGTATATTTTCTGTTAGCTTCAGCCTCACCTGTAAAGCCTGCCATTAGGTTATCATGTGTTTTGTTGTCACTCATTATTTTATCCTCCTTGGTATCATATAATTTTGAAATTAATTGTTCTACAACCTCAGTCGGAAAATCCGAAGGATGTTTATCCGTTAAAAGAGATTGCAAAAACTCCTTAGTATTGTCGCTTTGCGGAAGCATAAAACCTGCTTCACGAAGTAAATCCTCCGCCATAATCCTATTTGATTTCTCGACAGCTTTTGCAAGAACGCCGGGCAGTTCTGCCGCTATACTTTCCTGCTCTGATTTGCTTTTTACTAAAGATTTAAGCGTTCCCGTTACAGCATTTGTTTTTACCTGCTGGGGCGGGTAAACCTTTGGCACCATAGATATGGCGCCGGACGGGCAAGCGTCCGCACAGTCGCCGCAGCCGATACATGTATTAATATCTATAACACTATTTTCTGTGTCACTTGCGCCGGTGGGGCAGACATACAGACATAAACAGTCCTTAGTGCAAAGCCGTAAATTTCTTACTGCATACTTTTCTGCCATATAAATTACCTCCCCTCAACCTTATAAAATTTCCAATTGGGAACCTTGCAAACAGGGCAGACATCAGGCAGATTATTGCCAACATATATAAAGCCGCATATTGTGCAAACATAAACTCCCGTGTTTGAAAACATATCGTCGCCTTCTTTTTGATAACGAGCTAAAAGGGATTTTAATATGCGCGTTACCTTCTCACTCCACACCAAAGCGCGCTGTGCGCCTCTGTCACCGTCATTTTTAGCCGCCGCGTTGGCCGCCGCAAACCCTTCTGTTAAATCCTTTTCAACGAGCGCTATTAATTGCCCGACATCCGCGGATTTTTGGGGCGCGGCTATGGATTTATAATAATCAGCCAATTTTCTGAAAAGAGCCTCTTCCTCCGGTTTATACTGCTTTTCACATCCGCGTGCAAGATTTGTACAAAGAGCGGCGACCTCTAATGCAGACAGCTCCCTCATATCATCGTCATGCATCTCATACAAAGGCATTGTCTCTTTAGCGGGCGCCGGAGCGCTGTCTCCGCTATCCTCTTTGTTAAACTCTGACTGTTCCGCCGTACACAGCGGACACACCCAGTCAGAGGGAAGGTCTTCCCACGCTGTACCCGGCGCTACGCCGGACTGTGGGTCGCCTGCCGCCTCGTCATATATGTAACCGCAAACCGAACATACATATTTTGCCAAAATATTGCCTCCTTTACTTGTGATTTTTATACTTAAAAGATATTTCGTCAACATCTTTGTATATAAAACAACGAACTATAATGATTACAAAGCAATAATCATTACAAACATTGTAGCAGTAAAAGCGTATTAATGCAAGAGGAAATATGGTTTTTGCGGAAGAAGTTTCAGATTATTGCAGTATTTTATGTATTATTCTTCAATTTCTTTATTATTATCAAACAAATTAGGCTCTTTAGTCAGTAACCCGGTCACAAAGTCAGCCATAGGGCGAACCTTTACTAAATAAGAGTCGGCGTCACCTATTCTAACGGCTTTTGCAATTCCTAATTTAAGCATTGGAGAAAGCAATTTGCCGTAATTTTGTGAAACATCGCCTTTTGTGGAGCTATGGGGGTGTATTTTACTGTCAACAGCAACAC
>JAAZGX010000148.1 GCA_012511005.1 Clostridiales bacterium | reverse complement strand
GCGGTGACCGGAATGAACCGTGTATTCAGAAGCGTTTTCCTTTTTCAACAAAACCATCCTTTTTAACATTGTTTATCCTATAACTTAATTATACAAGGCTTGCTCTAAATGTCAACAATAGAAAAAAGCGGTAATGTCAATCAATGACCTTACCGCCTGTTTTCCTATGAAAAAGTATAAAGTTTTATTTCATTGTCTTATAAGCGTCTAAAATTGCCCAGATTTCTGCTTGACCAAAATCTGAAAAACCAATAGGTCCGTAGTAGTCATAAACACCGTCACTTGCCGCTTTAAGAAGCATATACAGATATTTTTCCATATCTTCATCATCATTTGATTTTTCTTCTTTTATGCCGGCTCTTACAAGGCAGTCATAAATTTCATCCTTAATTTCGTTTACTTCCTGTGTTGTAACAAAGCCATTTTGCTCCATATAATATGCTCTGTCAAGAGCCGTCTGTGTATCATAAACGAGCTGGTAATCATACAAATACGATTGCAAGATTATTTCTTCTGCCGCAGGAACTTCATTTTCAAAAAATCCTCTTGTATTTCTTGCATACATAAATTGCGGATATCTTGAATCCGAGTAAATGTCTGTTATGGATTTATCTATCAACAAATCTATTGCAAGGTTCATTATAATGTTGTTTCTTGCGGTAGATTCATGATTTTGCTCATAGAAATAAAATGAATGCTCAGGAATTATTGATGTTGAAGCGTCAAGCGTTCCGTCAGGTGAAATGTGGTTATGAGACGGGTTTGTGCAGTTTGCGCCAACACTTACATAGTCATCACCAAGCGTTTCGTTTGCAACACATGTGTATGCACCCATACCTGTTGAGTCTATATGTATAATACCGTCCGCATTATAATCCTTGTGTGAACGGACAAGCGAGATAAGCGGCACGCCGTAGTCAACAATGTTAAATACCTCAACGCCTTTTGATTGAAGGGTAAGTATATTGTCCTTACTGTTAAGCTGTGATTGATAATAAAGAGCCGTTCTCTCTCTTATGTAATCATGGTCACTGTCACTTAAATATTTTGCCGCAAGCGCCGGATAATCCTCACTTGCTACTAATGCCCACATGGTTGTGCAATTAATGAGGACAAGGTCAAGCAGCTCATCAATAGTTTTATCAAGCAAATCAAGAACTACCTGCTTTGGCAGGGCGCGTATAGCAAGGTTTATAACATATGCCGTGTAATCGTCCGGCATTAACGACGGGAACAGTTCACTATAAAGCATTTCATCCTCAAGGCTTAATTCTTTGTTATAAACATCACTGACAATTTTTGAGCCGTCAAGCGCGGGTACTATGCATATAACTCTTTCAAGGTCGTCTGCAACCTCCGGATGAATTTCTAAAAGCGCGTTAAACACCGTACCGCCAAGGCTGATTGGAACAATGTTGACTTTGTCGTGACCCGTTTGGGCTTTTACCATTTGTATGTATGCGAAAAGCTCCTCTGCAATACCAATTACATCCCCAAAGCTGTTATATGCAAAGAAATAAAGGTGGTCGTCCCCTGCTTCTTCGGCATAGCCTTTTATCGGAATAGTGTTCATAATGAACTTTCTTTCCGTTTCATCGCATAAAGCAAGGCTCTTATAATACTTTGTGATGTGAACATTGTTTACGGGAAGACCGTCAAGCCCTATTGCATTAACTCTGAGTGCGTTTGCAATAGTTTTTGATGCAAAATCAGTAAAGCCATTATCCTTTTGTGTGGCAATAGCCGTTACAAGAGGAGCGGCAAGCTCTTCTATAAGTTCGTCCGCATTAATGTACAAAGGCCAGCCCGTAACGGGTTTGCCGTTAGCATCGTAAACTAACTCGTTATTCTCGTCCAAAAGATTGGACTCTGACTGACCAATGCCGGGAATAATAATAGATGGTGCATGCTCACAAGTGCCGCCGCAAGAGGTTAGAGGGCTGCCGCCGCACATAGAAAGCAGCGCGTCAACATCCTCCTGCCATGTAGTGTATGTAATTGTTGCGCCTTGCTCGTCGTCATAATTGTTGCCTAACACTCCGAAAATACTTAAAAAGGCAAACAAGACAGCAAGAATTGAAGCTATTGTTTTCGAGATTTCCTGATAAACATTCATAAATTACACTCCTTATATTTACTATCACCGCTTTTGGTGAATGTTACTTTGATAAGCTTGCCTGTGCAACATGTATTGTTGCGGCAAGGCGGTCTGTCGCTTTTTTCGTAAGCGTGTTGTCCTCTACTATTGTGTTTGTAAAAAGCTCGTTACACTCAGCTATTGCCTTTAAAAGCTCTTCTTCAATATCCTCGTGCAGCTTTATTTCTAACAGTTCTTTTGCTTTAGGCAGCAGTTTGTATTTAATCTCTTTTATGTTGCGTGAGCCGTTAAACTGGGGGTATAGGGGATTTGAATATACATCCTTAAACTCTTTATTAGAAAGAATTTCACAACAAAGCGACAGTGCTACATCGTGGTATGCAATATCGTCATGAATTTGACCGGAGAAATACCATGTTGTTTCAGGGAAAAGTCCCGCACCGGCGTCAACCGTGCGGCACGGTGAAATATGGTTATGATTTTCGTCACCGCAGCGCGTTGTTTTTCGTTTATAATCCTCAGGCAATACTTCGCCGTCTGCTGCGGTGTAGGCGCCAAGGGACGCTGATGCTAAATCAATTACCGTGTCAGAATTTGTGTCTTTTGACTTAATAAACGGAAGAAGTTTTTTGCCAAATCCGCAAATAGTGAAGAATGTAACTCCACGCTCTTTTTGTAAAAGGAACAGCTTTTCATAATCTTTTTGCGCTTTGTAAAATCTATCCGCCTTAGCCCTTAAAACATCGTGTTTACCGTCACACAGATATTTTTCACGAAGCGCCTCATATCTTTCACGGGGTACTACCGCCCACATAGCGGGACTATTGAGTAAAACAGAGTCTCGGAGAGCCGAAACGGCAGCGCGCGTAATCTTTTTATCAATATCCTTTGGCAGTACCTTCATAAAGGAAATAATTTTTTCCGTTGTTTTCCTGTCCAGTATAAAATCAAAAAGCTCCTTGGGGTTATCAAGATATAACTCATCTTCAAGCACATCCGCAACAATACTCGTGCCGTTTATTGCCGGTACAAAGTTTGCCACCCTGTTAATGTCACCCTTATATCCATACGCGTCAAAATACGCAACAGATATTGAGCCGCCAAGACTAACGGGAACAAGGTTGACTTTATCGTGCCCCGTTTTCGCCTTTACATTTTGTATAAACTCGTCTAAATCCTTAGCCGTTTCATACGGCTGACCAAATGAATGGTAAGCAAAAAAGTACAAATGGTCCTCACCTATAACCTCAGACAATTGCTCCATTGGTACCATACGGTATATAAATCTTCTTTCCTCGTCGCTGCTTTCGCCTACGGAGTTTTTATATGTAACTACCCGTAAATTTGCTTTTGGTATGCCTTCAGTATTTGCGGCAAGTGGTGAAAACGCCTCACACAATTCCTTATAAAGCACATCCGAAAAGCCTCTGTCGCCCCTTAGTGCTATCATTTTGAGAGCGGACGGCAAAATTCTTTTTAGCAAGCGTTTACTGTCAATATCAAGCGGCCATGCAAGTTTTATCCTTTTACCCTCATTGTCAAGTAATTCTACTTTTGATTGACCTATGCCGGGTACTATCACCGTTGGATAATGCCCGCACCCACAATTACTGCCCATACAATACCTCGCATATACACATTATTAATTTCAATAATAAATTTTAACATATATTTTAATTTTTTACAAGCAATTTAATGCAAAATACATAATATTTTTTATATAATTCTTCCATAATCGGCTTTCTATATATTGCTTTTTTTAATAATTTATGTATAATATATTATAGAGTATTTTTGATAATATTTTGGGGTGTAAAAGGTTGTTTGATAAAACAGATGAGCTGCTGATTTTTGGCAAAGGATTTAACTACTCACAAGACGGTCCCGGAAACCGATTAGTTTACCATTTAAAAGGTTGTAATTTACACTGTCCTTGGTGTTCAAATCCAGAAGGACTTCAAAGCTCTAACGATGAGAAAGGCGTGCCTGTTACTGATATTATAAATGAGGTTATCTCCTGCTCGCCTATGTTTTTCGACGGCGGCGGCGTTACTTTTACAGGCGGTGAAATACTTTGTCAGGCAAGAGCCGTTAAGAGCATTTTAGTTGAACTTAAAAAGAGAGGTATTCACACTGCCGTTGAAACTAACGCTTCCCTGCCCTCATTTCTTGATATTATGCCTTATACTGATTTTCTTATAGCTGATTACAAACACCCTGATGCAGAAATTCTTAAAAAGACTACGGGAGCGTCGCTAACAGCCGTAACAGAAAATTTAAGATCAAGGGCTTTATCGGGAAAACCGATGCTCGTAAGAACACTTTTAGTCCACGGATTTAATGATAGTTGCGAAGATTTAAATAGACTTTTAGACTTTTTCGTTATGCTAAAAAGTTTGGGAAACAAAGAATACCCTAAATTTGAACTTTTAAGATACCACGAATATGGCAAAGACAAGTGGATTAAAGCAGGGCTTTCGTATAAAGTTAAAAACGGTTTTATAAGCGATGAGAAATATCTTGAAATCGTCAAGCAGTTCAAGCAAAAAGGAATAACGATAATTAATACATAAACAGAACATTAATGTTTTAAGGAGCAACGCATATGACACAGTTTAATTCTGACTACATTACACAAAAGGCAAAAGAGCTTTTTAAAGAGGAGAGAGCTATAAAAAGGCTTGATGGTTGGTTTTTAATGAAAGAGGCAAATATGAAATACAGCCCCTCTCTGTCAGAAGTGCCTCCTATTGTAAAGAGTGCCGAAGTACTTAAAAAAGCTCTGTCCGAATTGCCTATTGATATAAGCGACAACGCTATTTTTGCAGGCACAGAAAGGGACGCGTTTGCAAGGAGCTACGCCCTTATTAATCCGTCTTTTAAGGTTGAAACATTTAACGGATACTGCGACCCGACGGCTGTTTACGGTGACATTGAGCCTAATGAGGAGTTTACTAAAGAGCGTATTGACAATGTCTGTAATTTTGACAAAACTACGCCGTATGTAAAGCAGCTTTCACAAGTTTATGAAAGTGTTGAATTTTTAACGGGTGAAGTCGCTTTCTTTATAGAGCAGGTAACAGGTCACCTTATACCCGATATGCGCCCCGCAATAAAATACGGAGTTTTAGCTTTAATTTCTGAAATTGAAACTAAAATAAAAACGGCAGATGAAGATAAAAAGAATAATTATACCGCTATGAAAACAGCTCTTGAATGCGTTCTTCTGCTCGCTAAACGGTACGAGGAACTCGCTCGCAAAAACGCCGAAACGGCTTCTCCTAAAAGGAAAGAGGAGCTTTTTCTGCTTGCTGACACGCTAAGTAAAGTCCCCGCAAACGGTGCTAAAACTCTTTATGAGGCTATACAAAGCTTTATTTTGCTGTGGCAGGTTATGTGCCTTGAGCAGGCGCCAAATCCATTTGCCTTTTCAGTTGGGAATGCTGACAGGATTTTTGAGCCTTATAGAGCGGCAGACAATATGACGCGAGACGAGGCGGCATCTTTATTTAAGCACTTTCTTGTATTTTTTAATGTCGCGGACAGAAGCTGGGCAATTTCACAAAATGTAATTTTAAGCGGCAGAGATATTGAGGGAAACGACCTAACAAATGAAACTACTTATGCGCTGCTTGATGCATATTATGATATGAATTTACCGCAACCGATACTTTCTGTAAAACTGCATAAAAATACGCCCGACCGCCTTTATCGTGAGCTTGGCAGATTTTTCTTTACACCGGGCTGTTTAACGCCGTCTATGTTTAATGACGATTCACTTTTTGAAACTCTTTATAAGTCAGGTGTAGAGCTAAAAGACATTCCCGATATTGCCGTCGCAGGCTGTCAAGAGCCTTTGATTATGGGCAAGGATAACGGTAATACGACTAATAGTTGGCTGAACCTTGGCAAAATTCTTGAGCTAACACTGAATGACGGTGTTTCAACGATTACCGGCGATAAAATCGGCACAGTTTGCGAGCCTGTTGACGCCCTTTCCGCCTTAAAAAATATCCGTGAAAGATTTTATGAAAATGTGGAATTCTACCTTTCTAAAATGGTTGAAGCGGCAAACGGCGCATCTGTTGCGCTTTCAAACCTCCCTGTTCCTTTTCTTTCAACGCTTATGGGCGGCATAGAAACCGGCTATGATACGAGAGATATTAAAAATCAAGGCACAAAATATAACGGCAGCGGCTGTCTTATCCACGGTACGAGCGTTGTTGCGGACTCTTTTATTGCTATTGACAATCTAATAAAAGAGCGCCCTGAAGATGCTAATAGACTTCTTACTGCTTTACGGAATAACTTTGAAGATGATAATGAGCTTTATGAATACCTATTAAATCAACCTAAGTTCGGCAACAACATTGTTTGTGCAGATGATGAGGCGGCTGAGGTTACAAACAGAATAGCCGATATGGTAAGAGAGTGTAAAAACTATTTAGGCAATCATTTCCGCCCCGATTTTTCAACTCCATCTACTCACCTGCTTTACGGCTACTGGGTAGGCGCACTGCCAAACGCGCGAAAGCAAAGGGAAATGCTCAATTACGGAGTAGACCCGCTTTACGGCGACGCACAGCAGGGTTTGGGACTTCGCACACTTTCACTTATGAAGCTCCCATTTGAAAAAATGTGCGGCGGTTATGCTTCACATTATGGAATTGACCCGAAATACTTCACATCTGACGGTTTTGAGGATAAGGGTCTTGAGTTTAAGACGAGAGTAATACAGCCGCTTTTCTTTAATCCGCTTATTGAAAAAGTCGCGCCGTTTTACCTTTATGTCAATGTAACAACTCCGGAAATATTGAGAATGGTACTTGATAATCCGGAAGAATATGCACCGAACGGCGTTTATATTATGAGAATACACGGCACATTCGTAAACTTTCTTGACCTGTCCCCCGCCATACAGCAGGATATTATAAAAAGGCTTGACCCTGCGTCTACTTCAATTTGCTGTTAAGAGGGATAAATATGTATTTAATCGGACTTGACATAGGCACTACTACTATTTCTGCCGTTTTAACAGAGCGTGATACGGGAGAGCTTATAAAGGCTGTAACGCTTAAAAATGATGCATTTATTACAAGCTCATTTGATTTTGAACGCACGCAAGACCCTGAAGTAATTTTTACAACTGTTAAACATGCACTTTCACAGCTTTCTGAATATACTGAAAAAGTTTGTGCTATTGGTGTAACGGGGCAAATGCACGGCATAGTATACTGTGATGAAAACGGAAAACACATATCCCCTCTTTATACTTGGCAAGACGGCAGAGGAAATGAAAGCTACAACGATACTACATACTGCTCTTATATTAATGAAAAGACGGGATATAAAACCGCCTCCGGTTTTGGGCTTGTTACGCATTTTTATAACACAGTAAACGGGCTTGTACCGAAAGATGCATATAAACTATGCACTATTCACGATTATATGGTTATGCGTTTGTGCTGTATTAACGCGCCGCTGATGCACTCAAGTGACGGAGCAAGCTTTGGTCTTTACGATTTAACTTTGAATAGGTTTGATATGGATGCTATAAAAAAGCTTGGCATTGATACAAACATTATACCCGATATGACGGCAAAGACCGTTTTTGCCGGTAAAACGGCAATAGACTTTCTGCCAACAGGAATTCCCGTTACCGTTGCAATAGGCGACAATCAAGCCTCTTTTCTCGGAGCGGTTAAAAGTCCCTCTGATACCATTCTTGTCAATATGGGTACGGGAAGTCAAGTATCTGTTATGACGGTAAAAGCAGTAGATTTACCGGTAGGTGAAATTCGCCCGTTCTTAGAGGGCAGCTATCTTTTCGTCGGCTCCTCGCTATGCGGAGGCAGGGCATACCAAATACTTGAAGATTTTTTTAAGAATTGTGCCGTATTTTTCGGGTTAGAGCCACAAAAAACAGAAAATCTGTTTCCTATTATGGATAAGCTTTCGGATAATGTTTTTTCCCTTGCAAATCCTTTAAAAATCGGCTGTGAGTTTTGCGGAACACGAGAAGAACCTGACAAAAGAGGCAAAATTGAAAATCTTTCCGCTTTTAATTTTACACCGGAGCATTTTATATACGGGGTGCTAAATGGCACAGTTTCTGAGCTTTATAATATGTATGACAAATGCCGCCCATTTCTAACGGCAGAGCCTATAAGGCTTATGGGTTCTGGAAATGGTATCCGAAAAAGTAAAGTATGGCGAAAGCTTTTTGAAGAACAGTTTAATATGGCGCTTACTGTATCTGAAAATAAAGAGGAGGCTGCTTACGGCGCCGCAGTGTTTGCTCTTAAAGCTTTGGGATAAGGCGGCGCGAGGGTGCGGAAGATTTTATGTTTCAGGCGTATCGGGTTCTATTCCGTCGCCTTATTAGGAGGAAATAAATTGGATTTAGAAAAAATTGCTTCACTGCCTGTTTTCTTTAACAAAAACAGAGTTTTTAGAGTTTATCTTGGCGGCAAGCTATTCTCAGAGTTTTTCGGTGATGAAAGTGAGGATTGTTTCTATCCTGAGGAATGGATATGCTCTACCGTAACGGCATTAAATGAAGGCAGTGACGACCCTTTTGAGGGGCTTTCAGTCATAAAGGACACTGGCATTCATTTTAACGAGCTATTAAAGCATCACAAAGATTTGCTGCTCGGTAACAGAAATGGGCTTGATGTTCTCGTAAAAGCACTTGACAGTGCCATTCGACTGCCCGTTCAAGCACATCCCGATAAAGCGTTTTCAAAAAAACATTTTAACAGCTCTTTCGGTAAAGCAGAGTCTTGGTATATCCTTGCAACGAGGGAGAACGCCGCCATATACTTTGGCTTTAAGACGGGCGTAACGAGAGAAGACTTTGAAAAGGCAATTGAAGACAGTGCAACTGATAAAAGTGCTATGGAAAAGCTGTTAAACCGAATTCCCGTAAAAGACGGCGATGTTTACTTCATTCCTGCAAGAGCCGTTCACGCTATTGGCGCGGGCTGCCTTGTGCTGGAAGTTCAAGAGCCTACGGACTTTACTATCCAGCCTGAACACTGGTGCGGCGACTACCGTTTAAGCGAAAAGGAAATGTATTTAGGTCTTGATAAAAACACCGCTTTAGATTGCTTTGATTTCTCTTTCGGATTAAAAGATGTTGAGTTAAAATGCAAAAAAACGCCTGAAACAATTGAAGCTAAAGGCGGTTTTACAAAACAATCCCTTATTTCAAAAAAGGATACGCCATGCTTTAGCGTTATGCGTTACAGCATAAACCATGATAAATCCTCTTTTTTTGAAGCGCCTGCCGTTTATGTCGTAACGAGCGGCGCGGGTACGCTAAAAATCTTAGGAAAAGACTATTCAAAAGACATAAAAAAAGGAGACACTTTCTTCGCTCCTTATATCCTCAACAGCAAACTATATGTTGAAAGTGACGAGAGTGTTGAAGTCGTCTCTTGTTTACCTCCCGTTTAATATTAAATATATTTTGAAAGGATGCGCACACCATGGTTGATATTTTTCTTTCGGCAAAGGTCTGGGACAGTGAAGTTATAGGCAAATACTACAAAGCTTTGCAGCGTATGCCCGATGAGGAAAAGTGCGATTGTACGATATTTGTCGCACAAAACCTTCATAAGCGTGGGGATAAAAATAATCTTGCGGCCGCACAGGAAATTCTTAAATACAGTATAGATTCCTATGCAGACATTACAAACGAAACAAAAGCCCGTATGTACTGGGCATTAGGCCGTATATTGGAGGAGGCTTTTGGGGATTATGACAGTGCGTATGAGCAGTACGAAAAATGGGAAGAGCTTAATTCTAATATTAAAGGCTCCTGCGCCGCACTCATACGCTGTCTGCTGTTAAAAGGTGAATTGGAGTATTCAGAGCTGCTTGAGCAACATGTTATAAAAAGCAGCGGTGAGGGGTATGTTGGCACTAAAGAAGACAGGCTTTATGAATCTATTGCGTGGTACCTTGTATACGCTAATAAAAATGACGAAAAGAAAATGAGCGAGTACAGAGGTTACGCACAAGCAATTTTAAAAGCAGACGAGAATTTTCTTATTGATTATGTGTTTAAACCCGACACAGAAAAGGATAAACTAGACATTCCTCAAAAAGTAAAGATTTTCGTCAAAGAAATGGCTTAAAACGGCATATATCGGCGCCATAAAAAAGGCTGCTCTGCCCTTATATTTCAAGGGGCAGAGCGGTAATAATTTTAAAAAATTATTGTCCTTTTGATTTCGCAAAGCAGTCGCTGCAATAAACAGGCCTATCCTCACGGGGTTTAAAGGGTACTGTCGCCTCTCCTCCGCATTCGGCGCATGTTGCTGTGAACATTTCGCGCTCGCCTCTGGCTGCTTGCTTACGGTTGTCTCGGCAATTCTTGCAGCGCTGGGGTTCATTTACGAAACCCTTAGCGTCGTAGAACTCTTGCTCTCCGGCTGTAAAAATGAATTCTTCGCCGCATTCTTTGCAGATGAGTGTCTTGTCTTCAAACATTTTTTTACCTCGCTTGACAAATAAAGATATTACCCTCGGACGGACTTGCACCGCCACCTTTGGAAATCAACGCTCTTCTAAAATTTAAGCTAAGAGGGCAAATATTATAAGGCGTATTAATTTTCGCCGTTATAATGCTGCTTGAGTTTTCGCTTTGCACGCTGCAAAGCATTGTCTGCCGATTTGTTGCTGATGTTTAGTTTTTTTATTATATCGGCAGTCGAAAAGCCATTTAAATACATATATAAGACTTTTCTTTCTTTTTCGGAAAGTTTAACGGAAAGAAGTAACATAAATTCGTCTATATTTTCATTTTCCGAAATAGTAACTAAGGGGTTGCTAAGCTCTGTTGCACAATCAATAATCTCGGGATTTGCAGTATCAGACTTTTTAACAGTCCTTTTTGCAATTGAGCTTATTCGATTATTGATACATTTTGATGCGTATGTTTCAAAAGTTGCGCCTTTATCAGCAGAGTATGTTTTTACGGCTGATAAAAATCCAATCATTCCCTCTTGGTTTAAATCTTCAATTTCCAAATAACCTGCGGGGTATTTTGCTCTGTTTATGTTTGAAAACTTTAGAGTTAAATATGCAAGTGCGGCACTTTCGCCTTTTTGTGCAAGACTGACAAGCTCCTCGTTAGATAAATCACCGTATTTTGAATTTACCGTGCTATCTTTCAAAACAATACCTCATAAAATATTTATATGTGGTTGCATAATAACCTAAATAAATCAATTTGTCAAATCTTTTTTAAAAATAATTAGGATTTTATGAAATTAAGGCTATTTTTCGTTGTTTTCTTCGTCTTTTCGCCGTTTTATGATATAAAGTGTTATAAATGCCACTAAGGCTAACAAAGAAATTGCAAACACAATAACTGTAGTTATATCGAAGTTATCACCAAGCCCGTTTGGCGATAACTTCGTTGGCGTCAGACACTTAAAACAGGCTCCCGATGCAAATATTTGTATAACCATAACAAATATACCGCCAAAAATAAGCAGCGCTAAAATAGCGGCAATAACTCTTACTGCAAACTTTTTTGACATCATATAAATTCCCTACCTTTTTAAACACTATATTGCAAGCAAATCTTTTACGGATACAGAAATTGCCTTTGCTTTCTTTTCTGAACTTTCTTTATCGCTTGATTTTGAAGTAATATAAACCTTTAGCTTTGGCTCTGTTCCTGAGGGGCGAACGATTACCGTATCGCCGCTGTCAAGTATATATTGAAGTATATTTGAGGGCGGTAAGCCCGTTGTTGTTTTCTCATTCGTTTTACAGTTGATTACATCGCCCGTTTTATAGTCTTTTATAATGGTAATTTTCGTCTTTCCTATTTCTTTAATAGGTGTTTTTCTAAGCTTTGACATAATTTCGCTCATCTTTTCCATACCGATTGCACCCTTAAAAGCGTAATTGTCAAGGCGGCTTATATAATAACCGTACTTCTTGTAAATAGAATTCATAAAATCATAAAGCGAAATGCCTTTCGACTTGTAAAATGCCGCCATTTCACATATTAACATAGATGCTACTACAGCGTCCTTGTCCCGTGCGTGGGTTCCGGAAAGATAACCGTAGCTTTCCTCCATAGCAAACACAAAACGATGCTCTTCATCCTTTTCCTCAAGGCTCGTTATATACTCGCCCACATACTTAAATCCCGTTAATAAATCAACAAGATTTGCATTGTAATTATTTACAATAGCATCTATAAGCGGTGTGGAGACTATGGATTTTATAACGATAGCATCGTTTGGCAATGTGCCGTTTTCAATCATTTCCGATAAGAGATACTCTATTAACATAACCCCTAATTCGTTACCCGTCATAAGCTTGTATTCGCCGTCGTCTAACACGGCAATTCCCACCCTGTCACAATCGGGGTCTGTCGCGATAATTAAATCTGCCTTAAAGGTTTCCGCCGTCTTAAACGCCTCCTCAAATGATTGGCGTATTTCCGGATTTGGATAAGGGCAAGTCGGAAAATTACCGTCGGGCTTTTTCTGGCTTTCTACGACCTTTAATTCCTTTATACCCATTGATTTAAGCACTTTCTGAACGGGCTTGTTGCCTGTGCCGTTTAAGGGAGTATAAATTACTTTAATATCAGACTCTTTTGCCGCATTTATATTAACTCTTTTTGATAAAACCGCCTCATAAAAACCGTCAAACAACCATTGCTCAATAAAATCAATCATATCATCAGCAAGTCCGTCGTCAAAATCCGTACGCTTTATATCCTTAAATAAGTCGACCTGCGAAATAAAGTCATATGTTTTCTTGGCAGATTTGTCCGTCATTTGATAACCGTTTTTGTCATAGCATTTAAAACCGTTATACTCTGCCGGATTATGACTTGCCGTTATAATTATACCGGAACTGCAACCGAGCGTTCTTACGGAATATGATAACATCGGCGTTGGGACAAGCTCAGGAAAAAAATAGACATAAATGCCGTTTGCAGCAAGCACTCCCGCAGCTTCTTTTGCAAAAAGCTCTGACTTTATTCTTGAGTCATAAGCTATTGCTACTGTGGGATTATCATACTCAGAATTCAGAAAATCCGCAAGCCCCTGCGTTGCTTGTCCAACAGTATATACATTCATTCTATTTGTGCCGGCGCCTATTATACCGCGAAGTCCCGCTGTGCCAAATTCAAGGCTGCGATAAAACATATCCGATATTTGCTCTGTATCAGACTCTTTTTCTATAAGCTCTTTAATAAGGTCGCCGTCTCTTACGGCGTTTTCCCTCCAAAGATTATACAATAACTTTATATCATCCATTTTTAGCTCCTATCAGTTTTCCTTGGATTTGATTATTCGTTAATAAAACTCGTCATTATCTTCTTTTCAGGTATCGGGCGTTCTATGCCGTTTTCCTTAGCAATATTAATGCACTTTAATATCCAAGCCATATTTGCACCAAGCGTACGCATAATTTGAAGACCCTCTAAATCCTTTTTAACTTGTTCAGGATTTTTGCCGTGAACCATATTCCAATATCCTGCGGATATAACGGGCATATGGCTTATTGTAAAATACTTATTAAGCCTGTCAATAGCAGCCGTAGAGCCTGCCCTGCGGCAGCTTACAACAGCGGCGCCGGGTTTACCTTGGAAGTTTTTCCCGCCTGCATAAAAGCTTCTGTCAAGCACGGCGCACAAAGCACCTGCGGGTGCGGCATAGTGTACGGGCGAGCCGAAAACAAACCCGTCCGCCTCTTTTGCCTTTTCGATAATAGTATTGACAATATCATCATCAAAAACGCATTTTCCCTTTGTTTTACATAAGCCGCATGCGCTGCACCCTCTTATTGGGTTGTTGCCTATATGTAGTATTTCAACCTCTATTTTATTTTCACTCAGCACTTTTGAAACCTCTGAAAGCGCGGTAAATGTGCAGCCATGCTTATTCGGACTGCCGTTTATCATAAGAACTTTCATAAACTCCTCCTGTTAAATTATTTGTAAACTTAAAAGCGCAGTCGGTACATTTATTATTGTATCCGCTTTATTATCCCTTAAAAATTTTTCGTCCCTAAACCCCCATGAAACACCGACAAAGAAAAGCTCAGCGTTTTTTGCCGTTTTTATGTCTACATCAGAGTCGCCAACATAAATAGTGTCTTGCTTTGTACTGTTTAATTGCTTTAGACACTCGAAAACGGCGTCAGGCGCGGGCTTTTTCGGCACGCCCTCCTTTTCGCCAACCGCATAGTCAATAAGCGAGCCGAAAAATCTATCACAGACAGAAATGAGCGCCTCGTGATACTTATTTGATACAACCCCTGTCTTTATGCCTCTTTTTTTCAGCTCTGTCAAAAGGTCAATAATGCCGTCATAAGGCTTTGTGTCTACTTGTGAATGTGCTAAATAATGCTTCTCAAAAATTATAAGGCACTTTTCCTTTTCTTCTTTCGATGTACCTTCCGGTACAGAAAGCTCTATAAGCTTTTTAACACCGTTACCTACGAAACTTTTAACCTCATCTGCTGTTCTCTTAGGAAACCCGCATGCTTTTAGTGCAAAGTTCGTGCTATTTGCTAAATCCTTTAGCGTGTCAAGCAAAGTTCCGTCCATATCAAAAACAACTGCTTTGTACTTCATCTTTCTATTTACTGCTCCAATATTTTATATGCGACTTTATAAACATCGCCGCAACCAAGTGTTAACACAAGGTCGCCTTGTTTTGCAATCTTTCTTATATATTCGGATACCTCGTCAAATGTGTCAAACCATACACATCCGTCTATTTCCGCCGCAAGGTCCTTTGTCTTTATACCGTAAACATTTATTTCTCGTGAACCCATAATAGCGGTAAGAACAACTTTGTCTGCTACTAAAAGCGCTTTTGCAAATTCATTTAATAATAGCTTTGTTCTGCTGAATGTAAAGGGTTGGAATACGGCTATAACTCGTTTATAATCCATAGCTTTTGCCGTTTTAAGCGTAACCTCAAGCTCTTTTGGATGGTGTGCATAATCGTCAACTATAACGGCGCCGTTGTATTCGCCTAAAATTTCAAATCTTCGTCCCGCGCCGCGAAAGGTTTTTAATGCTCTTTGGCATTCTATAAAAGAAGCGCCGGAATACATAGCCGCAGAAATAGCGGCAAGCGTATTTTCAATGTTATGCTCGCCCGGCACACTAAGTTCAACTCTGCCGAGCATTTTGCCATAATACCAAACATTAAAGGAAGGAAATGCGCCGTTAGTAAACCCAATGTCAGACGGGTAACAATCACAATCGTTTGAATTGCCGAAGGAAATCATCTTTTTATCTGTAATGCCGTTTACGGCTTTTTTCGTCTTTTCGTCACTTTTATTGTAAATTACAGCACTTTTAGCCATTTTAGCAAAATAATTAAATGATGAAATCAGATTTTCCTCAGTTTTAAAAAATTCCATATGGTCATTATCAATATTGAGTATTACAGAAACATTAGGATAAAGCTCGTGATAAGTATTTTTATACTCACAAGCCTCACAAATAAAATGATGGCTTTTTCCTACAACTCCATTTGAGTTAGTCAGCGGCAGCTTGCCGCCTATAAGCGCAGACGGCGACTTATCCGCTTTTATCAATATATGTGTAACCATAGCTGTTACGGTAGTTTTTCCGTGGGTGCCCGATATAGCAACACAATTTTCATATCTCTTTGAAATGGCGCCAAATAGTACGCTGCGCTCGAAAGCGGGTATTCCTTTTTCCTTTGCGGCATTAAGCTCCGGATTATTAGGCAAAAGAGCCGCCGTGTGTACAATCATATCCGCGCCGTCAACATTGTTTGCGTTATGTCCAAGCGCCACATTAATGCCAAGTTTTATTAATCGTGTTAAAGTAGTGCTGCTATTGTTATCTGAACCGGTTATTGTATAGCCTTCGGAGTACAAGATTTCCGCAAGAGGCGCCATTCCTGAGCCGCCAATACCTATAAAGTGTATGCATTTTGCGTTTTTTAGTATTGTTTCAATGTTGTTGTTCATTTATTAAACTCTTTTCTTAATAACAGTTATATTATTATACTCTATTGAAAAGGAAAAATAAACCCTTGTCTTAAAAAAGTTTCGTTTAAGCATCAAAGAGCCATTCGATATTAAGGCTTTCACAAATACGAATTCTCTTCATAATATAATGTGACAGCACAAGAAAACATAGTTTGTGACAGAGAGGAGATAAAAAGTATGAAACCATACAATTTTATAATAATAGGAGGTGACAAACGCCACCTTTTTCTTGGCGAATACTTAAAAAGGAATTACTATAATGTCAAAGCATATGGTTTTTCTGAGGAGTATTCGAAAATACCGATAATAGAAAAGGAGTTTTTCAGCGAGGAAATGCAAAACCGAAATGTAAAGGTATTCCCCTTGCCGCTTACAAAAGATGGCGTTTCGATAAATGCCGCATTTTCCCCCCACGATATTGATATTAATGATGCTATTGCCGAAATAAAAGATGGCGATATTGTTTTCGGAGGAATAATACCACAGGAAATAAGAATGAAAATCAACGGAAAAGGAGCTACATGCATAGATTACTATGAAAACCATAGCCTGCAAATACTAAATGCCATTCCGACGGCAGAAGGGATTATAAAAATACTTATTGATTCTTTGCCTATAACAATACATTCCATGGACTGTGCAATTATAGGCTTTGGGAAAACGGGAAAGGCAATAGCGTCAGTACTCAAGGCTTTTAATGCCAATGTAACTGTCCTTGCAAGAAGCCGTGAAAATTTGTCGGAAGCCGTTTTAGCCGGCTGTGACGCGCGCGCGCTTGACAGCCTGTCTTATGAGCCGGTGTATTTCGATGCTATTATTAACACTGTTCCGAGCCTTGTTATATCAGAAAAACAGCTATGCAATATTAATATGGGGTGCCTTCTTATTGAAATTGCCTCATCACCGTTCGGTATTGATTTTGACACTGCCCAGAAACTTGGGTTTAACATAATCAAAGCACCATCACTGCCCGGAAATATTGCCCCTAAAACAGCGGGTGAAATAATCGGCGACACTATTCTTTATGAGCTTGGGGGCACAGTAGTATGATAACAGTAGGTTTTGCACTGTGCGGCTCATATTGCACATTTAAGGAAGCTATTGAGCAAATAGAAGTGCTTTCAAAGGATGACAGCATAAAACTGATACCAATTATGTCAGAAAACGCGTATTCAATTGACACAAGGTTTGGTGAAGCGGAAAGCCACATAAAACATATTGAACATATTACAAAAACCAAGATTTTACACACACTAACTGAGGTTGAACCGTTCGGTCCCAAAAAGACGCTTGACGCACTTATTATCGCGCCGTGTACGGGCAATACTTTAGCAAAACTTGCCTTAGGAATTGCGGATACGAGCGTAACATTTGCCGCGAAAGCGCATCTTCGTAACGATAGACCAATATTAATCGGTATTTCCACTAACGACGCGTTAGCTGCCGCGTCTAAAAACATCGGCAGCCTGCACAACACAAAAAACATATTCTTTATTCCATATAGGCAGGATAGCCCGCTTAATAAACCAAATTCTATGATAGCGGATTTCACAAAAACAAAGGCCGCACTTTCAAGCGCCCTAAAACGCGAGCAAGTTCAGCCCGTAGTTATTTGTTAAATGTTTCATTACTGTCAGTTTGCGAGGCGGGCGGCTCACTATCGCGCGACTTTACGGCAATAATAACAATGCCGATTAAAAGCAGCAAGCACATTATACCGATAAACACCGCCTTGCCTTGCTCCGATTTAGAATTATCGTCTTTCGGAGAACTGTCCGTATAGCGGTCAGTCACATCTATTGTAAGCTTTACTTCGGAAGTCTCCGTCACTTCTTTTGTTTCTGTACTTTCGGCGGAATATGACAGACTAACAGTCAGCGCTATTAAGATACTGACAGTAAAAAGTACTAATAATTTCTTTATCATTTATACTAACACCTCATATTATTGCGCCAAAAATAAAACAGATGAGGAAAGAAGTGCTTGCGCCAAAAAATATGTTGTAATATTGAATTTTTTAAGAGTGTAATTGTGCTTTTTTCCTCCGAACATTAACAGGGCAAGCGTAAAGTCCGATATAAAAAATAGTAAGGAGCCCGCCGTCAGCAAAATAAGAACAGCAACCCTAAATTCTAAATTGTTGTGAAAATAGTTAAAACCGAGCGTGGCGGCTTTGCCGAGCATAAATACAATGACGACGGCATAAAGGGAAACGGCGACAAACAGTATCTTTTTCTTAAAATGGTTTTTATATTTGTTTGTAATAAAAAATATAAGCGAAATCAGAGCTATGTATAAAGTAATTCGCCGAATGGAGAAAAACGAATAGTTGGAAAATCTTTTTAATAAACTCGTTGAGAATGCGGCTAAATACATTATATGACCGATAAGAAAGCTCGAAAGCCCCGTTATAAAATACTTTACAGTACCTTTGGCGTGCAGGAAATAGTCGCCTAAAAAGCCGAATAGTGCGCCTAAAACCATAAACACAGCATATTCGTTAAATCCGCCGGCTATTTCAGTGGCGCATAGCGCTAACAACACAAAAAGACCGGAGCAAATCATTTTTAACTTTAACGACTTTTCATTCTTTTCGGGCCACAAAGCTATTAAATACTGCGGAACAAAAACAAACTCAAGAACAACAGCCGATAAAAATAGCGCCTTAAATAACATGGCTAACCTCCGAGCTTTTTTGATTGCAAACGCCTGTTTAGATTTTAGATTATAGATATCAGATGTTTATTAAAGATAGATGCTTTGCGTTTTGATTATAATCAACTCAGCGGAGCATTAATTTACAATTTGCGTTCTGGCATCTAAAATCTGACTTTCCACCCTAAAAGGAGGCTCGCCATATAGCGTGCCTCCTTGT
>JAAZGX010000147.1 GCA_012511005.1 Clostridiales bacterium | reverse complement strand
GATATATGGGGTTTTTTGATGCCTCTGTAATGGACTTTAACACGAAAGAAAAGTTCGATTTTTTAGAGCCGCTTATTTTTCCTATGGGTAAGCTAAAGCTCCCTTATACGAGTGAAAAAGGAGATATTTCTTTTAAGTCAAAGAATTGTGAGTTTCATATTGATAAGATAGATACAGGTATTCATATTTATTGTAAATATAAGCGTTGTTATAAATATACGGATTTTGAAGCGGATATACACCTTTTGCGCGAACCTTCCGATACTATGGTTATAGCAACGCCTTTTGCAGAGGACAAAAAGGCTTTTTATTATAATCAAAAAATTACATGTATGAGAGCAAAAGGCTACGCAAAGGTTAAAGACAAGGTATACACATTTGATGACGAGAATGATTTTGGTATTCTTGATTGGGGCAGGGGAGTATGGACTTACGACAATACTTGGTATTGGGGCATAGGAAACGGTATTGCAAACGGAAAGCCGTTTGGCTATAATATTGGTTACGGCTTTGGTGATACGAGTGCTGCTTCTGAAAATATGCTGTTTTATGACGGCAAATGCCATAAACTTGACTTAGTTGATTTCGGAATTCCCGAAAATGTTATGGATAAGTGGAATATGACATCAAGTGACGGCAGATTTAATATGATTTTTACACCTGAGTATAATGACAGAACGGATTTAAGTATCGGAATTATATCACAGCATGCTGATAAGCTTTTTGGCAGAATAAACGGTGAAGCTGTTTTAGATGACGGAACAGTGCTTAATATCCATAATATGTTAGTATTTCACGAAAGGGTACATAACAAATATTAACATATTAACCCGAACAAGCGTATAATATATATTGTTCGGGGGTGGTATCATAAGGTGCATTAAATTTAGAAAAAAGCGTCCGATTAAAGCAAGGCGCTATTATCGAAAAAGCAGGCTAAAAACCTTTTTATTTCGCTTAACAGCAGTCGTTTTATCACTTCTGATAATCATACTTTTAATTGATGCAAGAATAAGACCGATTGTAAAAAACTCAGCAGCATCTGTTATAAATGTAGGAATTACGCAAATAATTAATAAAACGGTTATAGATACCCTTTATAACATTAATCCCGAATATTCTGATATAGTAGAATTGGTTTTTGGACCTGATGGTAATATTACTTATCTTTCGTTAAATAATGCAAAAGCAAATATGCTGAAAAGCACAATTTCAAAAAGCATTACAGATGCCGTTTCAAAAGATGAAGCTCGATTAATGCGAGTACCTTGGGGAACGCTTACAGGTTTGGCAATTTTAAGCGGCAGAGGGCGCTTTATAAATCTTAGAATTACAGAATTCAGCTATGCGCTAATAGACATCAGAAGTGAATTTTCCGCCGCGGGAATTAACCAAACACGGCACAGCATTATTCTTGATATCACTATAAAGGCACACGGATATGTGGCAATAACACATATAACAACACAGGTACAGACATCATTAATAGTAGCGGAAACGATTATTATTGGAGAGGTACCGAATTCATATTTCAATTTTCAGCAATCATCATAAGGAGAAGTTAAAAATGGAATACGCAGGCGCTAAAAAAAGAGCAGACGAGCTAAAAGATAAGCTAAATTATTATAGTGAGAAATATTATCTTGATAATAAAAGTGAAATATCAGACTATGAATACGATGCTTTAATGCGCGAATTACAGGAGATTGAAACAGAATACCCACAGTTAATAAGCCAAGATTCTCCCACGCACAGGGTAGGGGGGTATGCCGATAATTCTTTTCTGCCCGTAACGCATACAGTACCGCTGCTCAGCCTTCAAGACGCGTTTAATTTTGACGAGATAAGAGCATTTGACAGAAGGATTAAAGAAAGGTTTCCCGATGCGGAATATATAGTTGAGCCTAAAATAGACGGGCTTTCAGTTGCCGTTGAATATGAAGACGGATTTTTAACTCGCGCCTCTACAAGAGGTGACGGAAATGTCGGCGAGGATGTAACGGCAAACATTAAGACTATTCGCTCACTGCCTCTTAAAATAGAAAATGCGCCCTCTATACTCGAAATACGGGGTGAGGTTTATATTTCTAAAGAGGTTTTTGCCGCTCTTGTAAATGAGCAGGAGCAAAATGGTGAAGTTCCGTTTAAAAATCCGCGAAATGCAGCGTCAGGCTCAGTCCGACAAAAAGACCCTAAAGCTGCCGCTTCCCGTGAGCTTGATATTC
>JAAZGX010000146.1 GCA_012511005.1 Clostridiales bacterium | reverse complement strand
GTTGTAGTCTTTTTGTCATTTCCGCCCTTGCCGCAAGCCGCAAGAGAAAACAGCAAAGATACCACAGTTAATAAGGATACAATAATCGTTAAAACTTTCATCTTAAAATAACCCCCATCAATAGATTGTAAAATAATTAAAGCCTTCTGTTTTAGTCTATGCACTCTCTTTTTTATCTTTCTTTTGCATAAACAAAAGCTTATCCACAGGGAAATACAAGAAAAACTGAATTGCACTGCATACGGCAGTCGAAATATTTATAGCCGCCTGAGCGTTAATTCCTTTTGCGAGTAAAAACTCATTTAATGATGGTGCAAGCCACGCGGAAAAGCAAATAAGCGCCACCGTAAATAAAAGATATATCGGAAGCGTAATAGCTACATTAGCAGAGGAATTAAAAGTCTTGTCTCTATTGACGAAAAATGCGACAACTTGAGCGAGTATATTTGCCGTATTAAAGGCGATAAACATACCAAGACCCTTAGCCTCTATAGGATAATCAAACAAAAACCAATGAAACGGCGTATCGAACAAGTTTTTAATAAAAGGCAACAAATAAAGGATGTTTACGGTTGAGAACTGCACAACGGTAGCAATCAGGCTAACAACAATAAACTTTACAAACTCCCAAAGCGTATTTACTGCCTCACCCTTTGATTTGGCAGCACTATCAAGCTTTTTAAGCCCCATTTTCTCACCCTTTCTTTCTTTTAACTTTATTAGTTATAAATAAATAATATGAAAAATAAAAAATATATCTATAAACCGCATTACTTATTAATCATAACACAAAAGTCGAATAAAAGACAAGACACAACACAGTATTTGTAAAAAATATTTAAAAGCGATATTTTAGAGAAAATACTTGAAAATCCACTTCTTTTATGTTAGTATAGCTGTGCCTTAAAGCAACTAATGAGAATTTTTCCTGCAAAACGCTTGACTAATTTCAAAAGACAAAACAATTTTAAAAATCCGGGGATATAGCTCAGTTGGGAGAGCGCTTGACTGGCAGTCAAGAGGTCAGGAGTTCGAGCCTCCTTATCTCCACCAATTACCGGCGTCTTTTCTTGAAAAAACGCTGTTTCTTATTAAAATGGGTGTTGTGATATTACAATCATATACAAATTTAACGCCACATTGGAGAGCATGAGGGATGAGGTGAGCGTAAATATCCTTTCGCTCCATTTTTATTTTAAGTTCTTCTTCCGGTAAAGACTGTGTAAGAGGAGTTTTTTGGTTTGGGCCGAAAAGGGTCATATTGTTTTTGTATTCGTATTTCCTTTGGGGCAATTTCATTCCCGCCGTTTACTTTTTTGCCTTATTTCTCTAACATAAAATCTATAAACAGTTTTATATGCCTGTCCCAATATTCCCAAGTGTGCGCGCCGTCCTCAAATGTATAATGTGCTTTTATAGAAAGCTCGTCTGCTCTCTCCTTGAATAAATAATTTGTTATAAGCAGATTATCTTGAAGTCCGCATGTTATGTATATTTTTAAATCCTTATCCTTCTCGGCGTCAAGAAGTGCGGTCGGGTTAAGAGGTGAGTTATCAACATCTGAAATTGCCTCAATCATAAATGAAAACTCGTTTTTCATATCGTCATTCAGTACAAAAAGAAGCGGTCCTAAGTTAAGAACGCCCGAAAAACTACCTACCGCACTATACTTTTCAGGATATGTAAGTGCAAGTTTAGCGGCTCCAAGCCCGCCCATTGAAAGCCCTGCTATAAAATTATCTTCTTTTTTGCGGGATAGACCGAATACGAGTGACAGGTAATTCGGCAACTCCTCTGCTATATGCGTGAAATAGTTTTGCCCTAACACATTATCGCAGTACATACTTCTGCCGGCGCTCGGCATAACGACAACGAGCCCGTACTTCTCCGCATAATGCTCTACCCTTGAAAACCGCGCCCAGCAACTGCCGTCGTCTGACAATCCATGTAAAAGCCATAATACCTTTCTTTCAGAAAGCGGCTTATTTTCTATTCGCACCGAATCCGGAATTATTACATTAACGAGTGTGTGCATTTTAAGCTCTGTTGAGTTAAAATGCATTGTAAGCAGCGCCATATTTTCCTCCTTTAATTTTCAATAGCCGCACTTTCATCATCAGTGAAGCTATCACTATGCTCCGCCTCATTGAATTTTAGGAATTTTGAGAAAATTACTGCAACAATGAAAAGTATAATCGGGAAAAGTACTGTCAAAAAGCGTGCCGCCCCGTCCGGGCTTGCTCCTGTATTATTTCCATCTACATAGCCGTAAATCTTATCAACAAGAAAATACCCAAGTGCTGTAAACAGCCCGCTCGTTTTATTTAATACGCCTATTAGACTTGAATATGTACCCTCACGCTGTACGCCGTATTTCTTTGCGTCCTCATCTAATATACGCGCCGCGACAACATCCATTGTGGCAGAAACACCTGCTACACCAAATCCTACCGGTAAGAGCGCCAACACCGCGGCGATAAGGTTTTTAGTGAAATAAAGCGGTATCATACATACGGCTATAATAAGGAATGACAGCCTCCATGCGGGCATTAAGGTTAGTTTTTTAATAATCTTTACCCAAAATGGTATAAAGATAACAACGCTTAATATTGCCGTGCCTAATAAAACAGTCGTCTTGCTGTCTTCTAATTTCAAATAATACTTTACATAAAACGGCACACCTGCTTGAATGAGCGAAAATGCCGCCGCAAAAGCCGCATTAGCTACACCGTATATCCAAAACTTCTTATTACTAAGCACTGCTTTAAGACTGCCAAAAAGGCTTGGCTTTGGCTTATCCATCGCCGAAAAATCTTCATGGGAGGAAAGCGTCATATACCAAATAACTGCTAACGCAATAATACCGTAAATCCACGATGTATATCTGTAACCTACCGACGGATTTTCGGCGGAACCAAGACCGCCTACTATTACGGGCGTTAAAGCAATACTTAGTATCATCGCAATAAACTGAAACACCTGACGCATCGCATTCGTTTTTGCTCTTACTTGTTTATCCTTGAACAACTCTGGAAATAGAGCGCCATAGTTAGAGTTAATAAGACTGTCAAGCGTACCCGTTAGCATATACATTACCATTATATAGTAGAACATTGCTCCCGCCGATAAGCTTGCGGGCGGGCTGAAAAACAGAATAAAGCATATGACAAGAAAAACAGAGCCTATTAAAAGCCAAGGCCGTCTTCTTCCAATCGGCGAGCGTGTACGGTCTGAAAGATATCCGTACAGCGGGTTGTCAAGCGCATCTATAAATGTGTAAATAGACAGAATAGACGCAAACTGTGTTGATGTTATTTTGGCAAGGTCGTCAACATAAAACTTTGCGGCGAATGTTTTAAACATATTTATCGGAATTGATGTGCCAAACATTCCGATAGCGTAGCTTATGGGTTTTGTGGGTTTCATTTCATATTGTTTTTTATCACTCATTTTGTCACCCTTTCCTTAATCAATAAAGCTCCTTTTGAAACTTTGGCATAATTTCATCCTTGACGGCGTATAAAATTGCGCGTTT
>JAAZGX010000145.1 GCA_012511005.1 Clostridiales bacterium | reverse complement strand
TTTGTCTTGTCACCTTGAACAAAGTTTTTTGCAAAAAGTGTAGAAAACTAAGGAAAAATATAAAAGTTCACAGTTTGTTCACAATTTCGCATAATGCCTGTAACCACTTGGAAATATATTAGTATTGCCAATACAGTACGCAAAGAGAATTTGTCATCTCTTTCTACAATAGAAAAATTCCCCGTTTTCGGGGGTTTTTCTATTTTAAACCGATAATATTAAAAAATCAAAATTTTCTGTCTTTTTACGCTTAATAGCTTGAAAGGAAGCATTAAATGTGATACTGTAAATACAAATCTAATTATTTGGAGGTTTTATAGTGGCAACAAGTATTTTAGACGCATATCAAACAAAACAAGAAGAAGCAAGGGAATTTGACGGCAGAAAACTCAAAGTCGGAATAATCGGTACGGGTTGGATAGCAGAAGCACATCTTAAAAGCTATGAAAAATGCCCTGATGTTGAAATTGTCGCAGCGGCAGACCTTATTGAAGGCAAGGCAGAGGCTTTTTGCAAACAGTACGGTCACCCCGAAATCAGATGTTACAAAAGCCATAAAGAAATGCTTGACGCTGAAGAGCTTGACGCTGTCAGCGTATGTACATATAACTCCACACACGCTGAATGCTCCATATATGCAATGGAAAAAGGCGTGCATGTGCTGCTTGAAAAGCCGATGTGCATAACGCTTGATGAAGCTGTTGAGATTTGCCGTGCGGAAAAGAAAAGCGGCGCCGTTTTATCAATAGGTTTTCAACCGCGTTTTGACGAAAATATGAAAATGGTTAAAAAAATCGTTCAGTCGGGCGAATTGGGAGAGGTTTATTATATCCAAACCGGCGGCGGCAGAAGACACGGTATTCCCACGCCTTTCGGCACCTCTTTTATCGAAAAAGAGACGGCGGGGCTTGGCGCGCTCGGCGACATTGGCTGCTATTCTCTTGATATGGTATTAAACGCCGTCGGATACCCGAAACCATTAACCGTTACGGGCTATACCTCTGACTTTTTCGGACACAGACCTGAATATCTTGAAAAACCCGAATATGTTGAAAAGTTCGGTGTTGACGATTTTGCCGCGGCATTCGTCCGCCTTGAGGGCGGCATTATACTTGACTTCCGTATTGCGTGGGCAATGCATATGAATACACCCGGCGACTCTTTAATCTTCGGTAAAGAGGCTGGGCTTCGTATACCCTCTACCGATTGCTGGAACGGCTCTATCGGCGGTCCGCTCAAGGTTTATCACAATGTGGCGGGTATCTGTGTTGATACGGCTATCCCTGAGGCAAGAAATAAGGGCGATAATTTTGACAAGAAAATCCGCTCTTTCATAGATGCCATAAAATTCAACCTGCCCTCCCCCGTTCCCTCAAGCCAAATTATTTATAACCAAGCAATTATTGACGGTATCGCACGCTCCGCAAGGCTCGGCAGAGAAATATCTATCGAAATTCCGGAAATCTAAAATAAAGATATTAAAAGGCTTTCGCACAATGAAAAGTGTGAAAGCCTTTCGCTTTTTATCATTAATATTATTTTTTTACTATAAAACGGTGCTTGCCGAGTAATTTGGCGCCTCTTTCGTGATATAGACATCATGCGGGTGGCTTTCTTTAAGCCCTGCGCCCGTTATCGTTACGAACCTTGCGTCCTTTTGAAGCATAGGTATATCCCTGCACCCGCAATAGCCCATACCGGAGCGTACTCCGCCTATCATCTGAAAAATCGTCTCAGAAAGCGGTCCTTTATAGGGAACTCTGCCCTCAACGCCCTCCGGCACGAGTTTTTTGTTGCCGCTTTGAAAGTATCTGTCCGTACTGCCAGAGGCCATAGCGCCCAAGCTACCCATTCCTCTGTAAACCTTAAATTGCCTGCCTTGATATATTTCCGTGTCACCCGGCGACTCTTCGCACCCCGCTATAATAGAGCCTATCATCACAACATTGGCGCCTGCCGCCAAAGCTTTTACAATATCGCCCGAATACTTTATTCCGCCGTCGCCTATTACGGGTATACCGCTTTTCTCCGCCTCGTTTGCGGCGTCGTAAATCGCCGTTATTTGCGGGACGCCTATGCCTGCTACAACGCGTGTTGTACAGATTGAGCCCGGTCCTATGCCAACCTTTATAGCGTCTGCTCCCGCGTCTATCAGTGCTTTTGTACCCTCTGCCGTTGCGACATTTCCTGCTATTAACGGCATTTCCGGAAACTCTTTTTTTACTTTTTCTACGGCTTTTATTATATTTTTACTGTGACCGTGGGCAGAGTCAAGCACAAATGCGTCAACCTCTGCATTCGCAAGCGCCGCAGCTCTTAGTAAAACATCGTCAGTAGCGCCGAGTGCCGCCGCACAAAGCAGCCTGCCCTTTTTATCCCTTGCGGAATTCGGGTATTCTACCGCCTTTTTTATATCCTTAATTGTAATTAAACCTTTTAACATACCGTCTTTATCCACGAGAGGCAGCTTTTCAATCTTATGCTTCATAAGTATTTGCTGCGCCTCTTCAAGCGTTGTGCCTATGTGTGATGTTATAAGGTTGTCCTTCGTCATTACATCATTAATCTTGACATTAAAGTCCGTCATAAATCGTAAATCTCGGTTCGTCAGTATGCCGACGAGCTTACCCTTTTCGCATATAGGTACACCGGAAATCCTAAAACGCTGCATTAAATCCATAGCGTCATAGACATAATGGTCAGGTGAAAGGAAAAACGGGTTTGTAATAACGCCATGCTCGCTTCTTTTAACTTGGTCAACCATAGCCTCTTGCTCATTTATAGACATATTCTTATGAATAACACCGATACCTCCCTCCCGTGCAATTGCAATTGCCATTCGGGTTTCAGTAACGGTGTCCATAGCCGCGGTCATAATAGGGGTATTAAGAAAAATGTCCCCCGCAAGCTTTGTTTTTAAGTTAATATCAGCTGGAAGTATGTCCGACTTCGCCGGGACAAGAAGTACATCATCAAAAGTAAGACCCTGTTTTCCAAATTTATCACAAGCCATATGATAACACACCTTTCTACGCTTTATTTTGTAAGTATACCACAGCAAAACAGCTTTTTCAAATATTTCTTGATATATTTAAACGATATGGTAAAATATATTTAGACAGGCTTTACCTTTATAATGAAAAACGGAAAATGTAGGGCGCCTTTGCCCGCAACCGAATTGAATGGAACATTAAATAAGCATTAGGAGAATAAATATGAAAAACTCATACCCAACGCCGCATATTAACGCGAAACCTTCTGATTTTGCAAAAACGGTTTTGATGCCGGGCGACCCTTTACGCTCTAAATATGTTGCCGAAAATTTTCTGACAAACGCTGTTCTTGTTAACAATGTACGAGGGATACAGGGTTATACCGGTGAGTTTCTGGGCAAGAAAGTATCTGTAATGGCAAGCGGTATGGGTATGCCGTCAATGGGGATTTACAGCTATGAGCTTTTTAACTTTTTTGATGTGGACAACATTATAAGGATTGGCTCTGCCGGCGCTATGAAAAAAGACATATCAGTAAGAAGCATTATACTTGCCTTGGGGGCGTGTACAAATTCCGCGTATGCCGCTGCTTTTAGCCTGCCGGGAGCATTTGCGCCTATTGCCGACTATGATTTGCTTTCACTTTGCAAACAGAAAGCTAATGAAGAAAACTTAAAAACTCATATAGGGAATGTCCTTTCCTCTGATGTTTTTTATGCGGACGAGGAATTAAAGCCTGAAAATGAAAAGTCACTTTCGCTTTGGGGTAAAATGGGCGTTTTGGCAGTTGAAATGGAGTGCGCCGCGCTTTATATGAATGCCGCACGCAGTAATAAACGCGCGCTTTCTATCCTTACGGTGTCAGACAGTCTTATAACAGGCAAATCCTTGAGCGCAAAAGAGCGCCAGGAGTCCTTTGATGAAATGATAGTTT
>JAAZGX010000144.1 GCA_012511005.1 Clostridiales bacterium | reverse complement strand
GTAATATATTAGCGTATTACTGAAAGAAAAAAATACGCGTTATTGGTGAATAACATCAATAACGCGCACAATGTGATTTATTATAGGGAAAGTTATTTTTTGCGTTTAATTTTAATTTCGACGAATACGGCAAAAATGAATAAAAGCAAGGCGGCGGCAGAAACAGTCCCGCCCAATTTTAATCCCGGTACAGTATATTTTAACTCTACAGTATGTTCGCCCTTATCAATATCAAGTAAAATTAGGTGCGTGTCAGGGGGACAAATAACCTCTGTTTCAACACCGTCTATAAATGCGCTCCAACCTGTACTGAAAGGAATTGAAGTGAAAATCATCTGGTTTTCTTTTGCGGTAATAGTGCCTTTTATATATGTATCTTTATATTCTGTTATATTTAGCGCACCTTCTTTTAGGTAGTCAAAGCCTTTTATGAACTTCTCCTCGTCCATTGAATAGAGCTTTAGCCAAACGGGGGCGCTTGCTTTTTCGACCTTCTCGCCTTTTTCAAATACTTCAAGAATATGCTTTGACATCTTTGCGGTAAACTCTAATGTGTCACCCTTTTTAGTGTTCTCTATGGGAATAATAAACGATATAAGGTAGCTTGAAAAGGAGTAGTCCTTTTTTTCGCCGTTAACTTTTACAGTAAGGTCGTCAAATACATTTGAGGAGTAGAAAAAGTAAAGCGGGCTGTCTGTGTCAATAATATAGGATAGTGTAATTTCAGAATTTTCAGGCTTTTCCTGGTCTAAAATAGTGACATCATACAAACCGTTTCTATATTCATCGGCAGCGAACGGCGGATAACTGTCGAGTGAATCCTTTTTGAAAGTGCCGGACGCAATCATATCGGGTATAGACTT
Organism: Clostridiales bacterium; assembly: GCA_012511005.1. Lineage (GTDB taxonomy): Bacteria > Bacillota > Clostridia > Oscillospirales > Acutalibacteraceae > DTU089. Next base: position 1,719 of record JAAZGX010000144.1, on the reverse strand, counting down.
AATCTCTGTATTTTTCCCGCTTCGGTTTTGAGATTTTACTATGCTAAATAGATTAGAAATGCCGGCAGCGCTTTCAAAAAGCACATTTTGCGAGTGAAAGTCGCTCAAAAAACTGCCAATCCAATTCGTAATATCTTTATTTACACAGAACATAACCGGCAGGTGGTAGTTATATTCATATGCGTTTGCGGCAGCCTTTTTATCTTTTGAAAGGAATTCACCAAGATTTGTGTAGTATTTGCCGTTAAAACTCTCGCCGCTAAAGTCATAAAGATATTTGATAGAAAAGAAAGAATGAAAAACAGGGGTTTGTTTTGAATAGCCGACAGCGTTTTGCAAATTGTGCGTATTCCCGAGTCCTCCTATTGAGTGCGCTAAGATTTCATCATTTAAGGAGTTAAATGTGGAAACGGAGTTTAGTCCGAAAAAACTGCCTTTAAGACCAAGGTCCAAAGGGAAAGGCGTACCCGGCGCTTCGCTTCGGTAAAAGGAATTGTCATTAATAGAAGTGACGGCATTTTTTACAGCGCTTCTTTGAGAGGTAAGAATTTCAGGGCTTTTCCCGTCATAAATAATGCTTGACGCAGTGTTTATTGTAAGCTCAATAGAAATAATTATAATTAAAGCTGCAGTAAAAAGCTTTCTCTTATTTTCAAAGTTTTTAACAGCAAAAAGTATGGCGCTTATCAGTAGTGTTAATATGATATTTATTATCATTTCTTTTATGCCGTAAAACTCATTTCCGAAAAACAGCAGTAAAACAGAAGCTATAACAGCTAAAACAGGCGGGATAAAAAGGAAAACATTTTTTATTGATTTTATATGTAAAAATACCTTAAAAGCTATTAAAACGAGCATAAAAGTATAAAGAAATGCAAATCTATACGGGAAGCCTGCCGGCACAGAAAAACCGTGCCATAATACATTTATATCTCTTAAAAGTAGTGATGCAATCAAAAATAAGGTAAGAAAGCTATATGTTATACGCTCACTAAGCCGTATTTTTTTAATAAAAAGCAGCAACGGAGCAAGCAAAAGAGAGATAATTCCGCTATATAAAAACGGGAAAGGAATAGTGTCCGCAGTGTATCTTTTTCCGGTATTGGTGCCAAATAAATGTGCCGACAGAAAATCCCAAAAACTAAAAAGGAGCGTGTCTTGCGGAGAAGTTTTAAGAAATGTGTTACCGAGCGCAATGTAAAGAGGATAGAGCGTCACAGCGCAAAGAATACCGGCAAGTACAGAGTAAAAGCCAAATCTAAATAAAATGGGAATAACGGCGCGCCCCTCATATTCCGCAAACTTCTCGTCAACTTCTGTTTCATCCTTTTCTTCTAAAAGATGCTTGTTATAAGAAGAAGTTAACCCCTCTGTGCCGAATATCCTAACAAGAAAATAAAGGACAGAGAAGATACAAAGCATAAAACCCGTGTAAAAGCTGCTGAAAATTGCAATAGCTAAAGAAACACAGTATAAAACACCGCTTTTCTCTTCAACAATTCTTTCTATAGAAAGTGCTATAAGCGGTAAAAATACAAGGGCGTCAAGCCACATAATATTAAAAGCATAAGCGCTGAAAAAGCCGCAAAAGGCATAACAAAGAGAAAAGACTGTAACGGAAAGGTCTTTTTTATCAAAGGATTTTGTAAGGAAATACGAAAAAGTAAAAGCGCTGCCTGTTACCTTTAACAGTACGGCAAAGTCAAAAGCTAAAAAAGG
>JAAZGX010000143.1 GCA_012511005.1 Clostridiales bacterium | reverse complement strand
CACAGTACAACGGTTTTAAGGTTTACTCTGATGACGGCGGTCAAATAACGACCGAAACGGCAGAAGATATAGCAAATTTAATAGCTTTAGAACCTTATTTCAGTGATAAAAATCTTGATTTTGATTATTTTTTATCTAATGGCAGAATTGAATATATAGAAAAAAGCGTTGATGAATCGTTTTATGATGCCGTAATGAAAACGAGCCTTTATAAATCAGAAAAGCCTATAAAAATAGCTTTTACTCCCCTTAATGGGGCGGGGCTTGTTCCTGTGCTTTCAGTCTTAAAAAGGATGGGTAATATTGAAGTTTTTACGGTTTCAGAGCAGAAAGAGCCTGACGGAAATTTTCCGACTTGTAAAAGCCCTAACCCTGAATTGCCCAAGGCTTTGGAGCTTGTAATTCGTCTGGGCTATGAAAAAGGCGCCTCTGTAGCAATAGCAACTGACCCCGATGCTGACAGAATTGGCGTTGCGGCTTTAACTCAAAATGAGTTTAGGATATTTTCGGGGAATGAAATCGGGCTAATCCTTTTTGACTTTATATGTAAAATAAGAACAGAAAACAAAACCATGCCTTTAGACGCCGTGGCTGTAAAATCCATTGTAACAACAGAGCTTGCTTCTAAAATAGCTGATAAATATTCCGTATCTTTAGTTAATGTGCTGACGGGCTTTAAGTATATAGGCGAAAAAATAACCGCTCTAAAGAATGAGAGCAAGCGGTTTGTTTTTGGGTTTGAGGAAAGCTGCGGCTATCTTGCGGGCGATTATATAAGGGATAAAGACGCCGTAGGCGCTGCGCTTTTAGTTTCTGAAGCTGTTTCTTTTTATAAAGATAAGGGAATTTCTTTATATGATGCGCTGCTTAACATTTATAAAGAATTTGGATATGAAAAAACGGCGCTTATTGATTTTTCGTATACGGGCGAAAAAGGCAGTAAGACTATTAAAGCGATTATGAGTTATTTTAGAAAAGGAAACACAGACTTTCTGTGTGAAACGCCCGTTACTGTTACCGATTATTTAAGAGATAACACGAAACTTCCGAAAAGTGATACTATAAGCTATAAAACAGTTAACACAAGTATAGTTATAAGACCGTCCGGTACTGAGCCTAAGCTAAAAATCTATCTTGCCGCATCATATAATACGGAAAAGGAGTCGGAAGAAGAAATTATAAGACTAAAATATACTTTGACGGAAATAATTAGAATAGCAGAAAATCTACCCGACTAAAATTCGTAAACTAAAGAGGTGCTTGATGCTTATTTTGCGTCAAGCACTTTTTTTAAGTATTTGCCCGTAAAGGATTTACTGTTTTTTGCGACTTGCTCCGGAGTACCCTTTGCTATAACTCTGCCGCCTTTGTCGCCGCCTTCCGGACCTAAGTCTATTATATAGTCTGCGCTTTTTATTACATCTAAGTTATGCTCTATTACTATTACAGAGTTGCCGCTGTCTACAAGCCTTTGCAGCACCTCTAAAAGCCTGTCAACATCGGCGGTATGAAGACCCGTTGTAGGCTCGTCAAGAATATATACCGTTTTGCCCGTCGCCCTTTTTGAAAGCTCCGTTGACAGCTTTACTCTTTGTGCCTCTCCGCCTGAAAGCGTCGTAGCAGATTGACCAAGCTTGATATACCCTAACCCCACATCATAAAGCGTTCTTAATCTGTTGTGTATTTTAGGGATAGCTGAGAAAAAGTCCATAGCCTCCTCTACTGTCATTTCAAGAATGTTATATATATTTTTGCCTCTATACTTTACTTCGAGTGTTTCACGGTTGTATCTTTGACCTTTGCAGACTTCGCAAGGTACATAAATATCTGACAGAAAGTGCATTTCAATTTTAACAATACCGTCACCCTCGCACGCTTCACAGCGCCCGCCTTTGACATTGAACGAAAAGCGCCCCGCGCTGTATCCTCTGAGCTTTGCGGCACTCGTTTGGGCAAAAAGCGTTCTGATATCCGTATACACACCCGTATATGTCGCAGGGTTAGAGCGTGGTGTTCTGCCTATTGGCGACTGGTCGATATTTATAACCTTATCAAGAAACTGCAGCCCCTTTATTTCCTTATGCTTGCCTGCTGTTCTTTTCATATTATTGAGCTGTGACGCAAGTTTTTTATATATAACCTCGTTCACAAGCGAAGACTTGCCTGAGCCTGAAACGCCCGTAACGGCAACGAAAGCCGAAAGCGGTATATCAACATCAATATTTTTAAGGTTGTTTTCCTTTGCGCCTATTACCTGTAAAAGATTGCCGTTGCCTTTTCTTCTTTTCTCAGGTATCGGAATACTTCTTTTACCGCTAAGGTATTGCCCCGTTAACGATTTTTCACAGTTTATTATATCTTCAACCGTTCCCGCTGCAACGATTTCGCCGCCGTGAACACCTGCGCCAGGTCCGATATCGACAACATAGTCGGCAGAGAGAATTGTTTCCTCGTCATGCTCTACTACAATTAAAGTGTTTCCTAAATCTCGCATTTGCCTAAGTGTTTTTAACAGCTTTTCATTATCTCGCTGGTGCAGTCCTATACTCGGCTCGTCAAGAATATAAAGTACCCCCATAAGCGATGAGCCTATTTGTGTTGCAAGGCGTATTCTTTGATTTTCACCGCCGGAAATACTGCCTGCCGCCCTTGATAGCGTCAAATAATCAAGCCCTACACTGCATAAAAACCCAAGTCTTGCTAAAATCTCTTTTAATATTTGCCGTGCTATCATTTCTTCTCTTTCCGAAAGCTTTAGGCCTTCAAAAAATGATACTGTATTTCTTATTGATTTATCGCAAAGCTCTGAAATATTTATACCGCCCACGGTAACGGCAAGAGATGACGGTTTCAGCCGTTTGCCTTCGCAGTCGGGGCATTTGCAGACGGACATAACCCGCTCAATATCTGACCTTGCCCAGTCACTCGTTGTTTCTCTGTATCGTCTTTCTAAGTTATTGACAAGCCCCTCGAATATACCCCTGTATTCTCCGGCTCCGTATTCACCTTTTCGTATAATTCTAATTTTTTCATTCTTCGTGCCGTAAAGGAGGGCGTTTATGCCCTCTGCCGAAATATCCTTTATCGGCGTTTTAAGTGTAAAACCATATCTGTTGCCGAGTGCTTCAAAATACATTTGCGCTATCGTGCCGCCCTCTGCCGTACTCCAACCGCTTGCTTTTACTGCTCCTTGCGCTATTGAAAGATTTTTGTCCGAAAGTATAAGGTTTGGGTCTACACGCATAAAAATACCAAGCCCCGTACAAGTTGGACAAGCGCCAAACGGATTGTTAAAACTGAACATACGGGGGCTTAACTCCTCAATACTTGCGCCGTGTATGGGGCAGGCATAGTTTTGTGAAAATAGTAACTCCTCACCATCTAAAACGGCAACGACGGCAGTACCTTCAGTAAGAGAAAATGCCGTTTCAAGTGAATCTGTAAGTCTTGACTTTATCGACTCGTCTATAACTAATCTATCCACGACAATGTCAATATTGTGCTTTATGTTTTTATCAAGCTTTATGTCTTCCGATAAATCATATATACTGTCGTCAATTCTTGCCCGCACAAAACCGCCTCTTCTGGCAGCGTCAAGCTCTTTTTGATGCTCGCCTTTTCTGCCTTTTATAATCGGCGCAAAAATCTGTACTTTAGTGCCTTTTTCAAGCTGCATAGCAATTTCTACTGTTTGGTCTATCGTCTGCTGTTTAATCTCCCTGCCGCATATAGGACAGTGAGGGACGCCTATTCTGGCGTATAAAAGCCTTATATAATCATAAATCTCTGTAACTGTGCCTACTGTTGAGCGCGGATTTTTTGAAGTAGTCTTTTGGTCGATTGAAACGGCGGGCGAAAGCCCGTCTATTTTATCAACCTTAGGCTTTTCCATTTGACCTAAAAACTGCCTTGCGTATGACGACAAGCTTTCTATATAACGGCGCTGCCCCTCGGCATAAATAGTATCGAATGCCAAAGAAGATTTTCCTGAGCCTGAAAGTCCCGTAAAAACTATAAGCTTGTCCCTTGGAATAGTTAAATCAACATTTTTAAGATTATGCTCTCTTGCCCCTTTAACGATAATGCTCTTTCTCATATTTATTATTTACCCCTAATTTTTTGAATTCTGTCTCTTAAATACGCGGCATGCTCAAATTCAAGCAGCTTTGCCGCCGCTTTCATTTCTCTTGTAAGCCTTTCTATAAGCTCTGTCTTTTCCCGCGGTGACAGCTTTTTCCCCGACGCTTCGTCTACTGTTGTTTTCGAGGAAATTTCAAGTATATCACGAACCTCTTTTACTATTGTTTTTGGCACAATGCCTTGTCTTTTATTATAATCTATTTGTTTTTCTCTGCGGCGGTATGTTTCTCGTATTGCGTATTCCATTGATGCCGTAACACTGTCGGCATACATTATAACATGACCGTTTACATTTCGCGCCGCTCTGCCGATTGTTTGAATTAGTGATGTGGAGCTTCTTAAAAAGCCTTCTTTATCGGCATCAAGAATTACTATAAGCGAAACCTCCGGTATGTCAAGCCCCTCTCTTAAAAGGTTTATTCCAACAAGAACATCAAATTCTCCAAGCCTTAAATCTCTTATAATTTCCATACGCTCGATAGTATCAATATCATAGTGCATATAACGCACTTTTATGTCAAGGTCAGTAAGATAATCCGTTAAATCCTCTGCCATTCTTTTCGTAAGCGTTGTTATGAGCGTTCTCTCACCCTTTTTAACTCTTTCATTTATTTCGCTTATTAAGTCTTCAATCTGCCCCTCAATTGGTCTTACGGATATTTCGGGGTCAAGAAGTCCCGTAGGTCTTAACACTTGCTCTGCTATACTGCTGCTTTTAGATTTTTCAAATTCTCCCGGTGTTGCGCTTACAAATATTTTACGCGGCGTTTTTACATAAAACTCATCAAAATTGAGTGGTCTGTTATCATATGCCGAAGGGAGCCTAAAGCCGAAATCCACAAGGCTTTCCTTGCGTGAACGGTCGCCGCCGTACATACCGCGAACCTGAGGCAAAGTAACATGCGACTCATCTACAAAAAGAATAAAATCATCCGGGAAATAGTCTAAAAGCGTAAACGGAGGCGAACCCGCTTTTCTACCCGACATAACCCTTGAATAGTTTTCAATGCCTTTGCAAAATCCCGTTTCACGAAGCATATCAATATCGTAATATGTCCTTTGCATTATCCGCTGTGCTTCTAAAAGTTTACCCTGTTTTTTGAAATACTCTACTTGTAAAAGCATTTCCTCTTCAATCTCTAAAAGGGCTTTTTCTAACTTTTCCTGTGATACAACATAGTGTGACGCGGGGTAAACGGCAGCGTGAGAAAGCACACTTTTTACATTACCGGTAAGCGCGTTTATTTCACTAATCCTGTCAATCTCATCACCAAAGAACTCTACTCTTATAGCGTTTTCAGATGAATATACGGGGTAGATTTCAACAACATCTCCCCTAACTCTAAACCTGTTTCTGCCAAAATCCATATCGTTGCGCTCATATTGAATTTCTACAAGCTTTTTTATAAGCTCATCCCTATTCTTTTTCGCCCCTTGGCGCAAAGAAATAACCATACTTTTATAATCAATAGGGTCACCGAGTGAATATATGCACGATACGCTTGCTACTATTATTACATCTCGGCGCTCTGACAGCATAGCAGTGGCGGAATGCCTTAGCTTGTCTATCTCATCATTTATTGACGAGTCTTTTTCTATATAAGTATCCGTTGTGCGGATATACGCTTCCGGCTGGTAATAGTCGTAATAAGACACGAAATACTCGACGGCGTTTTCGGGGAAAAACTCCTTAAACTCGCCGCAAAGCTGTGCCGCAAGTGTTTTATTGTGTGCAAGAACAATAGCGGGGCGGTTTAGCTCTGCTATTACATTTGCCATTGTAAATGTTTTTCCGGAGCCTGTAACTCCCAATAAAGTTTGCTCGGTAAAGCCTTTGTTTATACCGTCAACAAGCTGCCTTATAGCTTGAGGCTGGTCGCCCGTCGGCTCAAAATTTGAGTGTAGCTTAAACTTTTGCATAAAAACCTCGTATTTATATAATAGGCAAACAAATGTTTACTTTTATATAATATCATACTTCTTTTAGTATGTAAATAATCTTTTCAATATAAACATATATTGTAAGTTATTGCGTTTTTCTTGCAACTCATATATAATCTGTTTAGCATTTATAAAGGAGTTTTTTAATGAATATTAAGATAATAGGCAATTCCCTTCCTAATATCCCCTGGCAGGACAGAAATAAAACAGACGGTCTTCCCGTTTGGCGGTTTGACGGCAACCCTATATTAAAACGCAATCCCACAAAGCTTGCCGCCCGCGTATTTAACTCAGCAGTCGTTCCATGGGGCGACGGGTTTATAGGCGTTTTTCGTGCAGATATGAATATGCAAAACCCGCAGCTTTTTTTAGGGCGCAGTGACGACGGTATAAAATGGGAAATTGAGGAAGGGCCTATTTGCTGGTACCGCGAGGACGGAACCAAGTCGCCTCTCGGCAACTTTGCATATGACCCACGGGTTATTAAGATTGATGACGAATACTATATTGTTTGGTGCTGTGAATTTGCGGATATGCCCTCTCTTGGCATTGGCAAAACAAAGGATTTTAAACACTTTACACGCATAAACAACCCCTTTATTCCCTTTAACCGCAACGGTGTTTTATTCCCGAAAAAGATAAACGGGAATTATCAGCTTTTGAGCCGTCCGAGTGACTCCGGTCATACGCCTTTCGGTGACATTTTTATAAGTGAAAGTCCCGATATGAAATATTGGGGTAATCACAGGCTCGTAATGAGAAGCGGTTCTTGCTTGTGGGAGTCCACAAAAATAGGCGCAGGTCCCGTTCCGATTGAAACGACAGAGGGCTGGCTTATGATTTACCACGGTGTTGTTACAACATGCAGCGGCTATGTTTATAGCATGGGCGCGGCGCTGCTTGACAAAGACGAACCGTCCAAAGTATTAATGCGCTGTAAAAACTATATTTTCACTCCTGAGGAGGATTATGAAGTAGTCGGCTTCGTTCCGAATGTTGCGTTCCCCGTTGCGGCTTTAACAGACGCGGACACAGGCAGAATAGCCATATATTACGGTGCGGCAGACACATATACGGCTCTTGCTTTTACGACTGTTGAGGAGCTTTATGAGTATATGAAAGAAAACAATGAATTAAATCATTGGGACACTGATGTTATTCGTTAAAAACAATATTAAGTAACTAAAAGCAGTCAGGCGTTTTCTGACTGCTTTTTTATTAAGCTTTTATTAAATAAAAAGATTTCTGTATCTGTCATGCTCCCTCATAGAAAAGGCGTCTCCGTCCGCCCCTATAATTATATGGTCGAATACGCCGACATCAAGCTTTCTTAGCATAACGACAAGGCTTCTTGTTGCATCAACATCGGCAAGAGACGGCTCCGGTGCGCCGTTTGGGTGATTGTGCGCTAATACTATGTACGAGGCGTTGGCGTTTATTACAGCCTCTACTATTTTACGGCTGTTTATATCCGTACTGTTTACTGTACCCTCGCCTACGATACTCACCTTTTTTATCCTGCGCTTATTATCACAGCTTAAAACTACTATGGTTTCATAAATCTTTGACCTATAAAAAGCGGTTAGGTATCTTTTCATGTCTTCACAGGTCATAGGCTTGTTTTCTTTACTTGCAAGGTCAATGT
>JAAZGX010000142.1 GCA_012511005.1 Clostridiales bacterium | reverse complement strand
GCACAGAAGCTACCGGTTACGGTGTTATATATATGCTTAAAAATTTACTTAAAGCTGAGGGTATAAAACTCAGAAACACAACGGCAAGTATTCAGGGCTTTGGAAATGTTGCGGAATATGCCGCAAGGCTTTATTCCAAAATGGGCGGCAAGGTTATTTGTATATCTTGCTGGAATCAAGATGATGGCGTTGCATATACTTTTCGCAAAAAAGATGGCTGTGACATAGAGCAGTTAGTAAGTATTAAAGACTCTTATGGCTCTATTGATAAAGATAAAGCCAAAGAGTTTGGTTATGAAGTTTTGCCGGCAAGCGCTTGGCTTTCCGAAGAAGTTGATATTCTTATCCCTGCGGCTTTAGAAAATCAAATCACCCCTTCAGTTTTGGCTGACATATCAAATAGTGTAAAAGTTATATGCGAAGCGGCAAACGGTCCTGTAACCCCCGACTGTGACGATGAAATCGCCGGCAGAGGTATTAAACTTATACCTGACTTTTTATGTAATGCAGGCGGTGTTATTTGCAGTTACTTTGAACAAGTGCAAGGAAACACAAATTACTATTGGGGCAATGATGAGGTTTTCGATAAATTAAGCACTGCTATGTCAAACGCTTTCCATGCGGTATATATCACCTCAAAAGAAAAGGAGCTTCAAATGCGTGACGCCGCGTATACAATCGCTGTTTCTCGTGTTGTAGATGCCGTAAAAAAGCGCGGCTGGGTTTAATTTATACAATTTAATGATAAAAAAGTCTGCCGTTTTTAGCGGCAGTCTTTTGTTTTATTCTGTTAATTTGTCTGCGGGGTGCTTACCTTTTATTCCAAAACTTTTACGCAGTTTATAAAGCCTTTTTACTTGTTCTTCAGACAGTACATTCGGTGTTCCTATTTGCGTTGAAATATAAAGCAGTTGTGCATAAAATTCAACAGACTCCATTTTGTGATATGCGTTTAAAAGCGTATCAGAAAATGACAGCGCGCCGTGATTGGCAAGAAGAACGGCATCATAGCTTTGTAAATATTTAGAAATAGCATCGGGTATTTCATCTGTTGACGGCGTGCCATATTCAGCTATAGGAACAGCTCCAAGGAATATAACAGCCTCAGGCATTATAGGCGCTGTCAGCGGTATTCCCGCAATAGCAAATCCCGTCGCATATAAGGGGTGCGCATGAACAACGGCATTTACATCCGGTCTTTCTTTATATATACGCAAATGCATTTTAATTTCACTGGACGGTTTATAGCCATTGTTAGCCTCAATTACAGTACCGTTAAAATCAACTTTGCATATAAACTCCGGCGTCATAAAGCCTTTGCTAACCCCCGTTGGTGTGCAAAGATATTCATTATCGCTTATTTTAACGGAGATGTTTCCGTCATTTGCCGCTACCATACCTTTGTCGTAAATGCGTTTGCCTATGTCGCATATTTGTTTTTTTACTTCATTCTCATTTAACATATTAAAACTCCTTTTCAAAAGCTATACTATCATATTTAGAGCGCGGATATGTCACTTCCCCCTGTGCGTTTACAAATGGTGAAAGCATATCGTTTTCATACTTCTTTCTGTCCTGCTCATCAAAGAAATTTGGGATTTTATACTCTTTTCCGGAGTTCATGGAGCTTCTCCACGCCAAAATCCCAACGGCTGACATCGCCGCGGCTTTATACACATTAAAAAACGGCTCTTTTTTGTTCATAAAAGCGTCAATAAATTCATTCATTACCCAATAATCTCCGCCGCCATGACCTGCTTTATTAGCGGCGCTGCCGTCACCAAAGTTTGAAAGAATAATGCTTTCTGTGCTTTCCTTATTAGGCACATTCCAGTCATTATATGTAACACGAACTCTATTAGTATCGTTTCTTAGAGTTTCCGCGCCGCCGTTCATACAGCAAAGTCTGTACCAAGTTCCATGGGGCGCGTATTTTGCCCAGCCCGTGATATGGAATATTGCCCCGTTATCCATTTCACAAAATATTGCCGCACCTACATCCTTTTTTAGCTCTCCCTCTAACTCCCATTCAGTTTTATCTGAATACACACACTTTGCATTAACGGCTACGGGCATAGCGCCTGTTATGTGCATAAGCGGAGCTAAAGAGTGTGTCAAATAATATGTAGACGGCATAACGGCGCGCCAATGCTTTGTGTGCGGTGTGTAGTACTCATATTTATCAGCGGACATAGGGTGAACATATTCGCCGTCTGCATATACTACCTTTCCAAGATTTTTGCTCTCGTAAAGCTTTTTCATATACATAGGACCTTTCATATATGGGTAGTTTTCAGCAAGCATATATAAAGCGTTTGTTTCCTCTACTGCCCTGCAAAGCTCTACACATTCCCGTAGCGTTACGGCAGGAATAGTTTCAGAAAAAACGGCTATTCCTTTTTTAAGCGCCATAATTGCCGCAGGCGCGTGTTCATTAAAATAGTTGCATAAAATAACAGCGTCAATCCCGCCACTGTTTAGCATGTCTTCATAATCCTCATAAAAGCGCGCATCTTCAGAGCAGAATTCCTTTACGCTTTCAATACTGTCTTTTGAAACATCGCAAACTGCTACAAGCTCTGTATTATTAAAATACGATAGGATACGCGCAAACGATTCTCCTCTTTTTGCTCCGAATAAAGCAAATCTGATTTTATCTGCCATTTTATCAAGCCCTTCTTATATTAAAACTTGCCGCCGCCCCCGCCGTGGCTCGTGCCGCTGCTGCCCGTATGCACACTGCTGCCGCCTGATTTGCTGCCGGTATTAGTAGTATCATTCTCTATTTTTACTCTTGTAGTTGTTCTGAATAAAAATCTATCACTCTCTTTTGTAAGCACGAATGTACCCGCTTCAACATAATCTTTTGCACTCTTTTTAAAAACGGCAGTTTTCATTTTTTTGTTCATTACGCTTACTGATGCAAATGATATAAAAAAGCCAATCAAAATAGAAACGAATATAACTTCTTTAGCCGGTAATACACTTGTGTTTATTTTTGGCAGTATTTCGATGAAATTGCTATCAAAAGGCTTGTCATAATCATATATTATACCGCCCGCTTGCTCCTCTTTTAATAACTCGCTAACGAGTATAATATACTGCCGGAATGCCTGAAAATACTGTCCGGATGAAAGATAGCTTATAACCTGACCATGTATTAATTCGATTGAATAATCTGTAAAAACATCAATTCCCTTGCCCGTTGTGCATGTATAATAATCTCTTTCACCCATATTAAGCATAAAGAGAATTCCGTCAGAATTTTCACCGTATCCATAATGATTATAATCATAATAGTCATCGGCGAATTCCTGTACAGTCTTATTTCCTATTGAATTAACGGTTAAAATTACAACATCAAATAAATAGTCTGACATAATATTTTCTATTAATTCATTAAGCTTCTTTTCCTCTGAGTTAGTTAAAATATCGGCTTTATCAATAACACGAGGCAAAGAGCTATCATACTGCGAGTCATTAAGACTTGCGGCAAAAGCCGTAAAAACTAAAGAGAAGCATATGAAAAGAATTACAGTAAAAAATATAGTTTTTTTCATCATATAACCCCCAAAAGTCTTAGTACGGCTGCCGCAGCATATATAGCGGCAGAAGCAGAAAGACCTATTCCTAAAAGGTACTTAAAGTAACGACCTTTATCAACGGGTAAATTCCCGACTAATTTTCCCGTTTGACCGTTCATAGCAAATGTATATGGCTTGTCTTTATGCATTGTGTTTAGTATCCATACCGGTAATAAAGCGTATTTAATGTCAGTGTTTTTTGCAGTATAAGACTCGCCTGAAACGCTGACAGAGGTATACCCGCTTACTGTATCAGTCAGCATATCGCGGACGGAGTTTCTAACTCTTTCGTCAGCACGCGGCTGACCTTGCTTTGCGGTAAAATCATATTTATCAGCAAAAAAACCCGAAAGATATGCAGGAGTAAACGGCTCAAGCTGTGAATAGTCAAAAGGCTCAATAGCCTCCATATATTCATCGGCAAGTTTTACAGAGCCGTCAACCGGAATTTTGCTAAATATAATGTTCCCTGCCCTGTTTATACGATAATGGTCCGTATGCGTAACGAGGTATTTACCGCTGTTGTAGGAGGTTACCCTTTTCGCGTTAAAAACAAGCTCACCTGTGGCATCACAATTATAAAGCCAAAACGGAACATAAATGCCCGTTATATCCTCAATATGGTTCTGCTCTAAAAATTGCTTAGGCAAAAGCCTTTTACCCACACAAAAGTTTTTATATTGCTTTATTGCCATGTCCTTATCATACTTAAACGGGATTACATAATCGGGGCGGAATGTACCGGAAAAACGCACAGGAAGAAGAACAGTATTACCGCAATAAACACATTTTGTTGCCGCTATATTTTTATCCATAATAATTTCAGCGCCGCAGGAGCTGCACCTGCTTTCGCTAAGCGTTTCTTTCTCGCTTTCCGTCCAGTCCCCGCTGCCTGAAGTAAAATCATATTCCATCCAGTTAAGCGGCATGTCATTCTTTAATATTTCGTCGTCATAAAAATCCTTTAAGTTTTGAAGTGTAAATTCATTACTGCAAGAGCTGCATTTCCAGTTTTGTGTTTTATCACTAAACTTTAAAGGCGCGGCGCAAGCCGGACATTTATAGCTAACATTCTCCACAAAGTCACCCCTTAGTAAGCTAATCTATAATATAGGTCACGGTTTCGGTTTCCGGTTTTCTGCTCTTTATTCTGAACTCATCATTTTTGGCATAGCCTATTGCTATAATAAGTCTTATTCGCTTACCTTTATGTATATCACATATTTTCTTTATCTCTTGCTCATCAAATCTACCCATAATACAAGTAGAAAGCGCGACGCTTTGTGCCGCAAGAATAATATGTGCTACTGCTATGCCAATATCATTAGATGCAAATTCTTGACCTATTACCTTTTTGCCCTCTTTAGAAAATATATTAGTTTCTTCCTCATTAATTATAATAAAAGCAGGGCAAGAGGAAGTAAACTCGTTGCTACCTGCTTTTTGCACCGCTTTTGCTACTTCTTTTGACTTTTCTTTACTATTCACGACGGTAAAATGCCATGGCTGCGAATTTACGGCAGAGGGCGAAAGTAACGCGGCTCTTATAACCTTTATTAGTTTTTCATTTTCAACCGCTCTTTCACTGTCAAAATTGCGGCAGCTTTGACGCGTTTTTATTAGCTCAAAAAATTCACTCAAGAAAGCACCCCCTGTTAATGAAATTATACCAACCTATCAGTTGAAAATCAAGGAAAACTATGATAAAATACACAAAAATCTGCGTTATTTAATATAATTCTGTATTTAAACCTCATATGAAAGGATTGTTGTTATGTTTGATAGTAATTACTACATAAATGGAATAAAGGGAGATGTACCTTCAGTTAGTTTTAATTCCTTTTTACCGAGCGAAAAAAATCCTTATCCCGATTTTAGCGTCACGGACTTTATAGTAAACGGTCCTTATGTCTTAAAGACGGACGGGACATTTGAAACGGAATATTTATACGAGCGTAATAAGGTTCTTGATGAAGATTATTTAAAGGATGAGGGCGGCGAGCACGCTTTAATTCCGTATATCGGTTTATCCCATAATAACAATTACCTTGGAGATAAAACACTTCCGTGGACAGTCGGAAAAAGAAAGTGGAATACATTGCGGTTTGATAAAGAGGGTTATGACGCCTGTAATGAGGCGATTTTCCTTACAGAGCAGCGAAATTGTGCGTATTATGCCGCCTTTTATGTAGACTGTGAAACAGACTGCGAGGCAGTTATTTGCTATGAAACCTCCGGCTCTCTTCTTTTCTTAAACGGGGAGCTAATTGACAATAAGCCATACGGCAGAGTAAAGGGACTTTGGGGCTTTGCCAATACTGTTTTTGCGCGTTTCCATGAGGGCAGAAATCTGTTAATGCTAAAGGTTAGGGCGGGTTATATTTGTGATACTATTGATATTTCCGTTTCAAATTTTACAATTTATCCTGTTTTAGCGAAGTCGGGAGAGCTTGGAATTTGCTATCCCACAAAAACAAAAGCTTATTTCGGAACTGAAGATACACCTCGTCAGGTTTTACCTACATTTATTTGCGGAAAGGAAAAAACAAGAGGTACTGTTACAATTAAATGCGGTGATTACTCTGAAGAAATAGCCGTTACAATAAAAGAGAAAAACGGTGTGGAAATTATAAGACCGTCTTTACCCGCATTAGAGAGCGGCGCGTTCAACTTTTCGCTGACAGTTAAAAGCGGCTCTTTTTCCGTTTCTGTTTTTGATGGCGCTATAGAGCTTGATAAATTTGACGGCTTTTGCGGTACAGAGCATATCTATTCTGATTTTCATTTTGACACGACATATCATCAGGAACAGCGTACATATGCTATGGGCGCTATTGATATTCTTTCAAAAATGCTTTCAAAACTTAGAAGTAACCCCGATTTTAAAGCAATTTTATCAGAAGTTGATTATTTACACCCATATTACTCTATTTATGCTAAAGACAGAAAAACGCTGAAAGACGCATTTAAGAGCGGCAGAGCGGAAGCGGACTGCTTTTATAACCAGCCTAACGAAATGACGTCGTCGCCGGAGGGGCTTGTCAGAAATCTTGTGTACGGTCAACTGTACCATAGAGATGTTTTGGGTAGAAAAGCTTATGTATATGGTCCCGGAGATGTTTTCGGTCACCCTAATCAGCTTTCTCAAATATGCAGTAAAGGCGGCTGTGACGGTATATATTGGGGTAAATATATATTCGGACTTGACACAATATTTCATCATATGTCGCCCGACGGCACAACACTCGTACACGCGCGCGGCGGCACTTCAAGAGAGGACGCGCTGCGCCTTAATGTAAATCACGCTCACGACTCTTCAAGGTCAGGAGGATTTACACCTTATCCTCGTGAAGATAACACAGAATGGATGAAAGATACCTTGAACTCGGCACAGTTTTCCGTTATGTCTGACTTTTTAGGCGGTATAAACTGTGATGTTAAAAATCATAAAAAGCAGAACGGACAATCCCCTCTTTGTACGACTTCACG
>JAAZGX010000141.1 GCA_012511005.1 Clostridiales bacterium | reverse complement strand
GCTTCCTTAAACGGCGGCGCGACTTTGTTTTTTACTACCTTTGCTCTTGTTCTTGAGCCTGTAAACTCATTCCCCGGTCCTTTTAGCTGCTCAATTTTACGGACATCAATACGAATTGATGAATAAAATTTAAGCGCCCTGCCGCCCGTTGTGACCTCCGGACTGCCGTAAATTACTCCTACTTTTTCTCTTAATTGGTTAATAAATATGATTATGGTGTTAGAGCGCGCAATAGCTCCCGCTAATTTTCTTAACGCTTGCGACATAAGCCTTGCATGCCGCCCAATATGGGAGTCGCCCATTTCCCCTTCAATTTCCGCGCGCGGTACGAGAGCCGCCACAGAGTCAATAACTACAATATCAAGCGCGCCTGAGCGCGTAAGCGCCTCAGCAATTTCAAGCGCCTGTTCGCCGTCGTCCGGCTGTGAAACGAGCAAACTGTCAATATCTACGCCAAGCTTTGAGGCATATATAGGGTCAAGCGCGTGTTCCGCATCAATAAATGCCGCCTCTCCCCCATTTTTTTGCGCCTGTGCAATAGCGTGCAGCGCAAGAGTTGTTTTACCGGAGGATTCCGGACCGTATATCTCAACAATTCTGCCTCTCGGAAGCCCGCCTATGCCTGTGGCAACATCTAAAGCAATAGAGCCGGTCGATATTGCCTCGATATTCATATTGACATTCTCACCAAGCCGCATAATAGCTCCCTTGCCGTGCGCTTTCTCAATTTTTAATATAGCCGTTTCCAATGCTTTACTTTTTTCGGACATATTTAATCCTCCGTCACTTCATTTATATTTATTATTAGGTGTACAAATGTTCGTTTGAGGGTATTATATATTAGAAAATACTATTTTGCAATAGTTTTTTGTAATTTTTTATTATTTTCACATTTTTTATCAAAAAATTGCAAAAAATTAAAATAATGCTTGCATTCATACTATAAAACTGATATTATATTTCCGTTGCCTTAAAAGGGCTATATTCTTTATTTATAAAAAGGAGGTGCAAAGATGGCAAAGTGTAGTTATTGCGGCAAGAGTGTTTCTTTCGGAAAAAAGATTTCCCACTCTCACAGGCGCTCAAGCAGAACTTGGAAGCCAAATGTAAAACGCGTAAAAGCGATTGTTGACGGTTCTCCCCGCAGGGTATACGCATGCACTCGCTGCTTGCGCTCCGGTAAGGTTGCCCGTGCCGTATAAGCCGTATAATTTATACAAAGCAAGAATTTCGGAAGCTTAGGCTTCCGATTTGCTTTTCCTGAAAATTGATATTGCATTTTTTTCAAATCCGCATTATACTTGATATAATAAAGTATAAAGGCGGGTTTGTAATGAAAAGGAATATAATGTCTGCTAAAGCCGTTATAATTGCGGTTGTTTGCCTTATTGTTTTCGGTGCAGTTGTAATAGGAGTGCAGAATAAAAATCCGGATAACCCACCCGTTGCTGTTACAGAGCCTTACAAAAAAGCCGGAAAACCTTTAGTTAAAACGGGTGTTCCTAACCCCGCGACCGACTTTAGGTATGTTCTTACGGGCGCAGGCGGCTCTGAGGTGTCTATTACGGGCTATATCGGCACTTCCTCTGAGGTTGTTATTCCTGATAATATTAACGGTGTTCCCGTTAAAAGAATAGCCTCAGGTGCATTTGGAAAAGATACTAAGGTTAAATATGTTTATATACCGGCGACGGTGACATCAATTGTAAAAAAAGCGTTTTTATTATCTGACGAGCTTACTGAAATTGAAGTCAGCGCCGATAATGAAATATATTCCTCTTTAGACGGTGTTTTATATAATAAAAATAAAACTACGCTTTTAACTTTTCCCTCAGGCAGAGGCGGTATATTTTTGATACCTAAAACCGTTACTAAAATTGAGGATTACGCTTTTTATTATTGCTATGAGCTTCAAAAAGTCAATATGTACAACAATGTTACTCATATTGGTGACTTTGCCTTTTCTTTCTGTTGGAATTTAAGAGAGCTTCGTCTTAGTGACAATCTCACAACTCTTGGCAAAGAGGCTTTATCTCATAATTATGACTTGACGAAAATCTATCTTCCGAAAAATATTACGAGCATAGGTGAAGACGCTCTTTTAGGCTCGCAGTCATCCCCCGGGTATTATGAATACTATTTTGTGGACGGTATATATTGCGTGAAAAATTCTTACGCGGAAAGCTATGTAAAAGATTTAAATCTTACTCCTGCACCCATTGACGATTTGCGGCACGAGCCGGACAGCGGCATTTATATTTCTTCAAACTTTTTAGTCGGCACAAATGTATATTCCAATACGGTGACGAGCGGAGCGGGCTTTGATACGGCAAAAACTTTCGCAGAAGGAAACGAAAACTATTACGGCTTTACCGTATACAACTTGGGTGCAAAATTAAATGGTGCAGACGCTGTTTTAACAGACGATGCCGTCATTTATATTCCAGCCGGAAAGTACCCTTCTATGTTAAAAGTATTTAAGATTGAAGCGGGCGAGTTAGTCGCCGTAAGCTCTCAAATTGTTTCGCCTTTTTCCGACGGTAAAAAATACATAAAATTTACCTCAAATTCCCTCGGAAACTTTACTGTTGCGGAGTATTTTGAGATTACAAAAGGTGATGCAGACGGAGACGGAAGAATTTCTGTGTCCGATGCTCGGTTGGCATTAAGAGCCGCCGCCGGACTTGAAACTTTGCACCCCGCACAACTTTTGGCCGCAGATTTAGATAAGTCAGGCACCGTTAGTATAACTGAGGCAAGAAAGATTTTAAGGGTAGCTGTAAACCTTGAAAGCTTTTGATTAAATTATGATTTTTGCAAATACTCGCTTGGTGTTATGCCTGTATATTTTTTAAAAACTTTATTAAAGTGACTTTGGTCACAATAACCAAGATGAAGCCAAATTTCTGAAAGAGGCATTTCCCTTGCCTTTAATATGCGTTTGGCTTCTTTTGTTTTTATTTTATGAATTATTTTATTAGGTGATACGCCAAAATCCTCTTTAACTTTTTTACAAAGGTATTGAGGGGAAACATTAAGCGTTTCTGCTGCCTCCGTCAGTGATATACGCTCGTTGGCTTTTGAATAAACATACTTTTCAAACTCCGCAGAAAGCTTTGATAATTGCTGTTTTCTTTGCTTATAAAATCTGTCCGTGTAATCGTATAACATTTTTATAAAAGTTCCGTATATTTCCTCAATATTCCTTGCTCTGTCTGCCCAGTCAACATAATATTCGCAAAGACGCATCGCAAGGTTACCGTCAAGACCCGCATTTACACTTTCGCTCATTATTAAGCCGGCGAAAGCAGCAAACGATAATTTACTGCTTTTGAGCGGATAACGGGAAACTAAATCAACTCTCCAGCTTTTCAGTTGTTTCAAGGCGTTTGTAAGAACGAGAGAATCCCCTGTCCGCATCGCATCAATAACAGTATTCCTAAACTCAAACGGAAATTGTGATTGTGTACTCCTATCGCCGCTCAAACTAAATGACTTCGTGTTTTCTTTTAAGTTAAAAAGCCGCTTATGCCGCACAAGAGAATTTAAGGAAATATTTTGTTTATTTATTAAGTTATTAAGCATTACCGCAAGCTCAATAAAATGTTTATAATCAATAACCGGCGTATGTGCATAGCTGTCAATATATCTTAACTTTTCCGCAACGGAAAGCTCGCTTTGCTCAAACTGGTCTATGTAAGACGACTCTTTTATTTTCAAATGAACTACGGGACCGCATAAAAGTGTGCCATGAGACATTCTTATCGAGAAGTATGATGCACCATGCTCCTCTGATAAAAATGCAGGGTATTCAAAACAAGCGTCCTGTATTGTTTTCTTTAGCCTGTTATAAGAGGCGATGTAAAGCTGAAGCGCCATATCATTTTCAGAAATAATCCCCTCTATATGCCCGTCTGATGACAGCAAATATATAGTAATACCCGTTAAGTCATTTAAATGGGCAAGCGTGTTTTCATATTCGCTCCAATTTCGATAGTTGTTATATTTAGTTATCATAAAATCACCTTTAATTTAATATTATAACATTTTATTAAATATATACAATACCAAACTAAAAAAAGTTGGTAATATTTTTGTAGACAGCTAATGTCTATTATATTAAGGAGGCATCTATTATGATTGGTTTAGGAAACTGGCTTGCACATGTTGACACTATGTTTTTCAAAGGCGATGCTATCATTAAAGTTTATGATGATAACGGCGAATACGGGTTTGACCTTGAGCTTCCCTCCGATATGGATATTCCTGAGTTCAAAATTTTTGACATTACCGAGGACGGAAACACTCTAAACGCTAAAGCAACCGTTGACCTTCTTCAAGGCAAGGAAATTGACCTTTCCTTTACATTTGAGGGTGACACTGCGTCAGGATTTATTAAAATTCCTTATATAGGAAGAATTAAAATCAAGGAAGCTAAAAGAATAGAGTAATACTTAAATCTTTATTTATAGGAAACTGATTAATTAGTTAAGCCCCGCCCCTTTATATAAGGAGCGGGGCGCTTTTTATTTTTTATTGCTTTGCGCCGTCGTCAAACATTTCAAGAACGCGAACACCTACTGAATAGCAGTTGGCAAGACCCTCTAAGTTCATATTATCATATGTATCCCGTCTTGTGTGATAGTATGGCTCTAAATTATGGTTAAGTCCCGTAATACCCGTGGCGCGCATACCCGCTTGTGCAAACGCCGCCGCGTCAGTCGCTCCGCCTAAGGGAGGTACAAAGCCTTTTTTACAGGGAATTTCAAGCTCTTTTGCAGCTTCCATAAATAAATCAGAAGCGTCTTTATCACTTTTTACAGATGAGTTTAAGTCACGATAATTAACCATAAGGTGCTTCGGGTCGTGAATTGTATCAAAAGAATATATAAAGGTGGGAACATCGCTGAATTCCTCTTTATGCTTCTCCGTCCACGCCTTTGCGCCGCGAAGTCCCGACTCCTCTGCTCCTGTCAGAACAACTCCGACTTGTGTGTTTTCAAGCTCAATTCCTTCGTCTTTCATAGCTTTTAATATTGCAATACCCATATAGCAGCCGGAAAGATTATCATTTGCACCGTCAACAACACGCTTTTTATTTCTCATAAAATAAAGACCGATAAAGAAAGGAACGAATAATATTCCCCAAAGACCAAGCTTTCCAAGTGTAGAAGATGGGTCGGTACCGCTGAAACCGTTTTGTATAAAGCTTAATATGGATATTACAAGATAGTAAACAGCGCCTATTCCGCATATCACGGCATGCCCTTCAAAACCAACACCGCCAAGCTTATAATTTACAGGCCATTCCCACGCGGCATCAGGGTGCCCATTAAAGATAATGCGCCTTTTTACCTCACCGGAACAGTTTTTTATAGCCGTTACATTGTGTCCCGTTGCTTTTGGAAACAGAAAATCAATAAATTCTTTATAAATTCCAAACTCCATAAAAACGGTAAACAGACCGAAAGCTATCATGATAGCAGAAATGAGAGGATAAAAGAAAAACACCGGCACGGCAGCTATTGCAAGTGTCATCGTTATGTAAAGCCATCCGTAAAATGCTCCCGGATTTAATGGAAAAGATTCAACCTCTACACGCTCGCATCCGCAGTCGTCCTTTAGCACCTCTGCCATGTACTCACAAGCCTGTTTCTCTCCCAACGAGCCGGGAGGACGCTTTTCAAAATTACGGCATATATGCGTGATTTCTTTTACCATATACTTTGCCGCTTCATTCTTTTTCTCAATTATCTTGGAAATAACCATAACAACCTCCTGTTAAATAGTATTATTGGACATATTTTACAACTTATTAACCATTAAGTCAATATATTAGGTACTATAGTTTTATACAAAATGCCAATAAAATATTAACAATAACAAAAAATGTTGAACCGCAAACAAAATTTGCGGTTCAATTGTTTTTATATCAGAATCGGCAACATCTGCAACCATAAAAAACTCTGCGCATACAGCATCTTCTTCTCCTTCTAAAACAAATGCAAAACATAGTATCCCTCCTTTACATTTATGTAAAACTATGCCGCATTGTCTTTATGCTGTTTTATTACATTGTATTCTAATTCTCTTAGTAGTGTGACTTAGTATATTTTTAAAAAACTGTCCTATATCCGCCCTTTAAGCACCTTTATTAAACGAAGCACTATAAAAATCTTAATGATATCCGGTATAATAAACGGCAAAACAGATTTGCCAATAACCGCCGCAAAGCTCATAGGTTCTGCCGAGCGCAAAATTACGAGCATAAACCACAAAGTACCTGTAATATAACAAATTATTAAACCTATTGACATACTGACAGCAAGTACAGCCGTTCTTTGACCAAAAAAGTGTGTAGCAATCCATATAACACCCGCCGCAAATAGAAAACCTATAATATACCCGCCCGTACTGCCGAGCAGAACTGCTAAACCGCCCTTAAAACCCGAAAATACAGGCACTCCCACAGCACCCGCTAATATATAAATAAGAACGGCTAAAAAGCCGCGTTTTCCGCCGATAAGCCCCACAACAAGAAATACACCGAGCGTTTGAAGCGTTACGGGCACCGGAAACGGTATTGATACCCATGAGCATATTGCAATGAGCGCCGCCGATATAGCTATATATGTAATGTCTTTCGTCTTCATTGTCAACCCTTGTTTCGTTTTCGTTTACAATAAAATAACACGCGGAAATATGATTGTCAACAATAAACGCATAAGTGTTTACAATTAATATAAATCTGCTATACTTAATCAGGTGATATTATGACAAAAAGCTATGTATTGGCATCATTAAAACAAAGCTATGACTATGTTTCAGGCGAAAAAATAAGCAAGGAGTTACACATAAGCAGAAGCGCCGTAAATAAGGCTGTAAAAGCCTTGCGGCGAGACGGTTATGTTATTCTTTCCTCTACAAGAAAAGGTTATCTTTTAACCGGAGACTTTAATATGCTGAATAAGGGGGAGCTTTTAGCGCTGCTTGGCTCTTCTTATTCAAGCCGTATTACATATCTTGACACCGTAGACTCTACTAACGCGTATATACAAAGAAATTTTCATAATTTAAGTAACGGCGCTATCGTTATTGCAAATGAGCAAACGAACGGCAAAGGGCGGCTTGGGCGTGAATTTGTTTCGCATAAGGATAAGGGATTATACCTTTCAATGCTTTTTGGCACAAACTTACCGGCTGAAAACACGGCAAATATTACGGCATTTACTGCCGTTTCAGTAGCACGGGCAATTAATGACGCTTTAGGCATTATCCCTTCCATTAAATGGGTGAACGACTTAATAGTTAACGAGAAAAAGATAAGCGGCATACTTACTGAGATGTCTGTCGAGGGTGAAAGCAAGAATGTGCGCTACATCATTATTGGCATAGGCATAAACTGCAATCAAGAGGCATCTGACTTTTTAGGTGACATAAAAGATAGAGCGTCCTCACTTTTTATTGAAAGCGGAAAAAGGGTTAATAGGGCAAGTCTTGCATCAAAAATTATAACGGCTCTTGATAAAATGGCAGAAGATTTTCCGAAAAACAAGGCGGAATACCTCTCTTTTTATCGTGAAAACTGTATTACATTGGGGCGGGAAGTAAGAGTAATAAGAGCTTCCGATGAGCTTATTGGAACGGCAGAGGAGTTAGATGATAATTTCGGGCTTGTTGTGCGTCTTTTCGACGGTAAACTTATAAATGTAACGAGCGGAGAAGTAAGCATCAGAGGAATTGACGGCTATTTATAGTTTAGCTATTTTATTTGAACTTTTATAAGAAAGTGTGCATATGCTAATGTGAAGCACATTATTAATACTTATGAAAGGACGAAAGAGATGCGAAGTAACCGAAAATCTATGTACAAATACAATAATAAAAACAATGAATTATTACAACATAAAGATAGCGGTCCTGAGCCTTTTGTTACTAACCTAAAAAACGCGGCACTTCAAAACAACTATTTTAGAAGCACTTTATGGACGGGAAAGAATTTACAGCTAACTGTTATGAGCTTGCTTCCTTATGAAGATGTCGGACTTGAACAGCACAAAAGCGTTGACCAATTGCTGTATGTTCTTCAAGGCGTGGGCGAGGTCAGAATGGGCGACAGGAAAGATAATCTTAATTTTCATCGGTATGTTTATGAAAACTACGCTATTATAATCCCCGCGGGAAAATGGCACAATCTAACGAACATCGGCAATAAGAGGCTAAAACTTTTCTCCGTCTACGGTCCGCCTGAACATCCGCGCGGCACCATTCACAGAACAAAAGCAGATGATGTATCAGTAACAATAGAAAAAGAGCGGCTTGACGAACCGATAATCGCGCCTATAGGCTCTGACAGTGAACAAATCTAAATTCATTCTTTGCAATCTCTTTTGAGATTGCTTTTTTTATTCCATAAAGCTTGACACTTTTTATAATAATGGTAAAATTTAATAAAATGGATTAAGAGGTGTAAAATGAAAACCAGAATAATTGCCTTGATACTCGTTATGGTTTCTGCATTTACTTTTTGCTCGTGCGGTAAAAAAAGCGCGTCAGAGCCGAAAGATGTTGTTGCAAGCTTCTGTAACCGTTTAATTGCATTTGATTTTGACGGTATGCAAAATTACATTTCAGACGGCGGCGAAAACCTTAAAACAGCGTTTAACAATGAAAATAAACTAATGGGTACAATTGATGATTTCTTTGCCAAAAACTCTAAAAACACAACTTATAATATATCAAAAGCCAAAATAGATGAGGATACCGCCATAATTACCGTTGATTATAAGTATAATGATTATAATATTATGTATAGAGAAATGATTGCCTCTATGCTGCTGCAAAGCTTTTCGATTGACGAAAAAGACCTTACGGATGAAAATCTAAGGTCACTGCTTGTTAAGACTTACAAGAATTTTGAATACGAATTACCTGACACCGTAATAACCTCTGCCGTTATTTTTACCTGCGTTAAAGGCAATAAAAATAATGCCTCCGCTTGGGTTATAAAAGAATGGGATGGCGATATTTATAATATAATGAGCCAAACATTCACAAGCACCGTAAAAAGCATTGGAGAGCCGCTCGTATAAAATAAAGTATTAAATATAGGGGGTATTTAGGTGAAAAGGCTTCCGGAAAATAATAAAATCACTCTTGGGGAATACATAGGTTACGGCGTTGGACCTATCGGTAAAAATATGATGTCGTCTCTCGTCAACGGCGAGTATCTTCCTAATTTTTTTCGTACCGAATTAAAAATAAATAATGGATTTCTTGCCATTATGCTTTTCGTT
>JAAZGX010000140.1 GCA_012511005.1 Clostridiales bacterium | reverse complement strand
CTTTATTTAGAGCGTCTTGTACATAGTCATTGCCGTCAAAATAATCCCCTGTAAGCGCTATAAAAAGCTCGCCTTTAGATATACTTCTTGTGTCTGTTGAAACACCGCTAATAAATCCCTCAAGCGGGATTTCCACATTTAAGGCGCTGCTTATTTCATCAAAAGAAATGTTCATACCCTGTCCCCATTTAATAGTTCGGCTATTACTTCTCTTTCATCGTAGTGTTTTTTATCTAAGCCTATTATCTGATATGTTTCGTGCCCCTTGCCCAAAAGTAAAACTGTATCGTCTTCTTTTGCTTTATCTAAAGCAAGCTTTATAGCCTTAGTCCTATCAGTTTCCACAAAAATATTGTCTTTGCCATTTTCAATTCCCGTTAGTATTTCATCTATAATTGTTTTTGGGTCCTCTGTTCTTGGGTTATCTGATGTGACAATTGTAATATCCGAATGAAGTGACGCTATTTTCCCCATAAGCGGGCGTTTCGCCTTATCCCTGTCACCGCCGCATCCAAATACTGAAATAACCTTGCCTTTAGTAAAGCTTTTTACGGCATCAATAGCCTTTTCAAGCCCGTCGGGCGTATGCGCATAATCAATAATTATATTATACGGCTTATTGTGCTTTATAGATTCAAGCCTGCCGGGCACACTTTTCGCTTGCTTTGCTGCATTTACTACATCCTTTACAGGAAAACCCAAAGCGCAAACGGCGGCTATGGCACAAAGCGAATTGTAAACGGAGAACGAGCCTGCTATGCCAAAATGTACGGGATAGCTTTCCTCTTTTGTTTCTAAAATGTAGTCAACGCCGTTTGAGTGATAAACAGCATCTGAAGCCTTAAACATAGCGTTTTCTGTTACCGAATATGTCAGAACAGGTATATTTATGTCACGGCTGAAATAGTCCGCCTTTTTCTCGTCTTTATTAATTATAGCTTTATCGCAATTATAGAAAAGCTCTTTTTTCGCCGCTATATATTCATCCATTGTTCCGTGATAATCAAGATGGTCCTGCGATATATTAGTTAAAACCCCCGCGGCAAAACTTATTCCCTCAAGCCTTTTTTGATGAAGCGCCTGAGAGGATGCCTCTATAACGCAGTACCTAAGCCCCTTATCTGCCATTCTCTTGAAAAGAGCATGCATAATAAACGGGTCGGGAGTTGTAAGAACAGACGGAACACTCTCCTCGCCTATAAGGTTTTCAATCGTGCCTATAAGCCCACAGCTATGCCCCATAGCTTCAAGTATATCCTTAATTACAAAGGTGGTCGTCGTTTTTCCGTTGGTACCCGTTACGCCTATTATCTTTAGTTTGTCTGAAGAACGCTCAAAGAAGTTCTTACACAAAAGAGCATATGCCGCTCTTGAGTCTTCGACAATAATTTGCTTTTCAATTCCTATATCTTTTTCAACTACGACTGCTGCAGCTCCCTTTTGCAGCACTTCATATGCCGCTTTATGCGCGTCAAAACGCGCACCTTTAATGCAGACGAACAGACATCCAACAGTAATATTGTTTGAATTATCTGTAATTTGCTTAACATCCACATCAATATATTTACCTGTAACAGGTATACCCTCCAATAATTGAGATAACAGCACTATATTACGCTCCTTTATATTTTATGTCATTTTATCTGTATTTTTAGAAATCCTCTACCCCTGAATTCGTCTTGAAGTAGACGGTTATAATCGCTCCAAGCTCTGCTTTCGTAGACGGGGCAATACTTTGCCTATACGACCTTACTTCGCCGTCAAGCGTTGAGCCGGAAATCCTTATATTAAATCCCGCATTTACTGCCGTGCGGTTTACCTCGCTTATGCTAAGCCCTTTAAGGTCAGGGATGGTTCCCGTTGTTGAGGTTTTACCGCTTTCTGTGTAAAGGATTATAACACCGTTTTTGGGAAGTGTACTGCCGCCTGTGGGACTTTGCGCAATAACTTTCTCGCCGTTTCCTACTACTCTTGCCGTAAAGCCCTTGTTTTGCACCGTATTTTTTGCATCTTTAACAGCGATACCTGAAACGCTTGGCGCTGTCGCGCTAAGCTTTGCAAGCTCCTCATCCGTATAAACAGGCTCTATATTTAGGTATCTGAGGCTTTGCTCAAGCACCTCATTAGCAACGGGCGCCGCTATTGCACCGCCTCCGTGATTGTAAACTTGCGGTTCGTCTATAACTATTAAAACGGCGATTTTCG
This sequence comes from Clostridiales bacterium, assembly GCA_012511005.1. Classification (GTDB taxonomy): domain Bacteria; phylum Bacillota; class Clostridia; order Oscillospirales; family Acutalibacteraceae; genus DTU089. Next base: position 3,153 of record JAAZGX010000140.1, on the reverse strand, counting down.
GGTCATTAGCCGGCGCAAAACCAACGAATGAGGCTATAAACTCGTTGTCCTTCGTCAGTTTTTCAGAAGTTCCCGTTTTACCCGCAACGCGGTAACCTGCTATATATGCGTTTTTACCCGTTCCTCTTTCTACCACCTGCTCCATCATTGATATTACTGTATCGGAAGTAGATTTTGAGATTGCTTGCCGTTTTTCGCGCGGTACTGCGTTATAAATAGTGTTGCCCTCATTGTCAAGCATTGATTTCACAAGATACGGCGTCATAAGATGACCGCCGTTTGCAATAGCGCTTACTGCCGTTATCATCTGAATGGCGCTCACTTGGAAAGTTTGACCGAACGAGCAGCTTGAAAGCTCTGCAATCCCAAGCCTGTCACCCGTATAAAATGTTACATTTGGTACGGGCGCCGCTTCGGCGGGCAGGTCAATTCCGCTTTTTTCCGAAAAACCGAACGCTTCAAAATATTTGTAAAATTCTTTCGAGCCTGTGGTTTGCCCTATAGTAACAAAGAAAGGGTTACATGAATTCACAAGCCCTGTTTCAAGATTTTGCGTGCCGTGACCGCCTGCCCTGTGGCATCGTATTGTATTGCCGGCGACTTTTATTGAGCCTCTGCAAGTGTATGAAAAGCTTGGTGTAACGGCGCCGGAATCAAGTGCCGCCGATAATGTTATAACCTTAAAAACAGAGCCGGGCTCATATGTGTCACTGATAGCCTTATTTCTCCAAAGCGCGAACAATGCGTTATTGTACTGCTTTGCTCTTTCAGATTCGTCCGCTATTGCTTCAATTCTTTTTATTAATGTTTTGTCCGTTAGTGTATTCGGTAAATTTAAGTCATAATCCGGTTTCGTTGACATGCCAAGAATAGCGCCCGTTTCAACATCCATTACGATACCGTAAGCACTCGTAGCGTTGTTGTCTATTACCGCCTGCATTAAACCTTTTTCAAGCGAATATTGAATAGCATTTTCAATAGTTAATACAAGGCTCGTACCCTGCTCTGGGTCAAAAGTCGTTTCAAATTCGTTAGGCATTGAACCGGAACGGGCGTTCTTTGCCGTTATTACTCTGCCCGCTATACCCGTTAGCGTATCATTGTATTTTAGCTCTAAACCGCTTCTGCCCATATCCTCAGAGCCTGTAAACCCAAGAACGGTCGAGGCAAAATTGGCATAAGGATAATATCTTTTCGTATCGGGGTCAATATTGACAATTCCGTATAAATCGTTTTCATTTATAAATGTGCTGACTTCTTGTTTGTCATTGTATTCTATCTGCCCTTTTATTTTTTCATAGCCGTAGTTTTTATGGCTTAGCGCCGTTTCAATTTTTTCCTCGCTTACGCCAAGAATTTCTGAAAGACCGTTTTTTATAAGCTCCGACTGTTCGTCATCCTTAACTTTTGACGGATTAATATAAACGAGCCACGCAGAAGCGCTCTGCGCAAGTATGCTCATGCTGCTGTCATATATTGTTCCCCTATTAGCATTAATTATCGTATCACTTAGCTGTTGCTGCTCTGCTTTCGCCTTATATTCTTCACCGTTTATAACTTGAAGCCAAAAAAGTCTGCCAATATCGAGTGAAAAACCAAACACAAAAAATATAAAAACAGCTATTATCGCCCTAATTTTCAGTTTATTTGTTATGCGTGACAAACAAAACACCTCGATATAACTTAATTCTAAAACAATGAGAGTCGAGAAAACTCAACCCTCGCCAATAATACTTATTAATTTACTGCGGGGGATATGCAAATAGTTCTTTAAGTCTTGTGGTTAAATCCTTTTTTATTACCGCTTTTTGCCCTGATAGAACAATCATATCTCCTTTTGACATATTTATATATGTTATCTGGTGGTTTTCTGCCTTTACCATACCTAACTCATCTTCGGCATATGTCTCTACCCTGTCCATTGAAATCAGCGAGTTTAACGCAGTATTCAGCCTTACTGTTTCGGCTTGTGCGATTTTTAACTCGTTTTCAAGTTGTGCAATTTCGCGCGTCATTTCATCCGATTGCGCTCTTGACAGCAAAATAACGGCTAAAGAGGATAGGCACAATACGGCAAAGACAGAGGCTTTAAATGCTCTTCTTAATTTCTGCCTGTATGCGGCATTCGTTCGGCTTTTCGCCGCAGTCATTTTTGCGGCAGTCTTTTTGTTTTCATTTTTAGGCGGTGCTTTTTTAATTCCTATCGGCTCAATCTTTTGTTTTACTATCTGCTCTTCAAACAGCGAAAGGTCATAAGCTTCTGCTCTGTTATAGCCTGCCATATCTTCTTCTCCTTTACAGTTTTACAGCCGTGCGGAGCTTCGCGCTCCTGCTTCTTAAATTTTTTTCTACTTCGCCTTGACTTGGCGTAATAGCTTTTCCTTTTACTATTGCTTTTGGTTTGCCCCCACAAACACAAACAGGAAACTCCCTTGGACAAGTACATCCTTTTTTAAGCGTTCTGAAATATTCCTTTGCTATTCTGTCCTCAAGCGAATGAAATGTAATAATCGCCATATGCCCGCCTTTATTAAGACTGTTAAACATATCGGGCAACGCGTTTTTTATTTCATCAAGCTCGCCGTTTACTTCAATCCTAATTGCCTGAAATGTTCGTCTTGCGGGGTGTGCCTCTCTTTGAGCCGCCTTAGGCATAGAGCTTTTTATTACATCAACAAGCTCAAATGTCGTTTCGATAGGCTCTTTCTCTCTTTTTTGCACTATGTTTTTTGCTATATTTAAGGCAAATCTCTCTTCGCCGTATAAAGTTATTATTTCTTTAAGCTTGTCCTGTGGGTAAGTGTTTACAACATCAAAGGCACTAATACCCTTTTTACTCATTCGCATATCAAGCGGCGCGTCGTTATGAAACGAAAAACCCCTGTCTTTAGTATCAAGCTGAAATGAACTGACGCCAAGGTCTGCTAAAATACCGTCAACGCTTTCTATATTAAGATGTTTTAATATCGCACTAATATTTGAAAACCTATCGTTTACGATAGTTGCTCTTCCATCTTTTGAAAACTTGCTGTTAAGCACGCTTATTGCATCGGGGTCACGGTCAATCATAATAAGTCTGCCGTCTTTTAACTCATTAAGTATAAGATTGCTGTGACCGCCGCCGCCCGCTGTGCAGTCAACATAAATGCCGTT
>JAAZGX010000139.1 GCA_012511005.1 Clostridiales bacterium | reverse complement strand
TATCATCGACTATTGAAATTCTTTTGCCTATTAACTTATTAAACAGCGTCGATTTCCCGACATTCGGTCTTCCGACTATTGCGACAACAGGTTTTGTCATTATGCGGCTCCTCCTTTTTTATATACCAAGCATACGCCGAAGTAAAGTATATCCGTTATTTTCAACCGGCGTTATTTTAGCGGAAAGCTTTTTTGATAATTCACTAAGAGTTAATCCGTCAAGAAATAAATCCTCTCCAAACCTTAAACACGCAAGAGGTATTAAAACCTCGTCTGAGGGCGGCTCTTTTAGTAAAGCCTCCATTATATCCTTGCCCGATAAAAGCCCTGCTACCGTAACGCTTTCGCCGAACAGCTTGTTATTAACCATAACGGTATTTATATTAAGCTTCTCATATTTATTGCACGCAAGCAGAGAAAGCTCCGACAGCAGAGGAAATGCCGCCTCTCCCGTGGCAATCGTAATGTTTCGATTGTTTAAAAGGTCAAATTCACAAGAGGAAAGAGCTTCAATAAACTCATCTTTTAATAAAGCAATCATTCCAACGCCATTATCATATTGATTAAAGTCGCCGTAATACTCTTTTGAGGGTATTTCTTTTTTTGCTGTTAAATAAAGCTCGTCAGATGCAAACGCCAAGCGGTAACCATTATTGTCATACATAAAATGAGCGTTAAACTCGTCAATAATATCTATAACCTGACTTGCGGTTTCCTCTGTAAACGCATTTAACTTGAAAAGCCCTTCACGATGACATGTTAAGCCTACGGGTACTACCGCGATACTTTCAACTGACGGGTAAAGCAAAGCAAGCTCCGTAAGTGAAAATCTTAGCTCCTCACCGTCATTAATATCGGGGCAGACAACAATCTGCGTATTTATTTTCGTACCGAAAGCCGCTAATTCTCTTAAATATTTAAGGCTCTCCCCCGCTTTTTTATTCCGCATCATCTTTACTCGAAGCTTAGAATTCATTGTGTGAACAGATATGTTAACAGGGCTTATGTGCATATCTTTTATTCTGTCAATCTCTTTTTGTGTTATATTCGTAAGCGTTATATAGTTGCCGAAAAGAAAAGAAAGGCGCGAATCATCATCCTTGAAATACAGCGATTTTCTTAATCCTTTTGGCATTTGGTCTATAAAACAAAAAATACAGTTATTCTCACAAGACCGCTCTTTATCCATAAGAAAGTCCGAAAAAACAAGCCCTACATCATCATTTTCATCTTTTTTTGTTATTGATACCTTTTTTTGATTGCCATTACTGTCAATTAGTGAAATGTCAAGCTTTTTATCTGCTATATAAAACTGATAATCAAGCACATCTTCAATAATCTTGCCGTTTATCAATTTTAATATATCACCGCTTTTTATGCCTTTTTTATGGGCATAAGAGCCTTTCATAACATCAGAAATAAGCACAGCCAAAACAGCACTCTCCTAAAAGTCATAAAGGCGGGGAAGAAGCCTTCACCGCCTAAAGTTTTTAAAGAATTTATTCTTCAACCTGTATAACCTGTCTACCCTTGTAGTAGCCGCAGGAAGTGCAAATTCTATGAGACCTCTTTAAGCTCCCGCATTTGGGGCAACTTTCAAGCTGTGGAGCATCTAACTTCCAAGCGCTTGCTCTTCTCTTATCGCGTTTTGCTTTGGAGATTCTTCTCTTAGGTGCAATAGCCATTATGCCTAACCTCCTTATATGTTAAAAAGTAATTTATTCCAAAAACTGCAGTAAGCCCAAAAGCCGCGGGTCGATAGGCTCTTTACAATTGCATTGGCTCGTATTTAAATCGTGACCGCACATAGGACATAAACCTTTACAGTCCTCGTCACATAGAAACTTGTTCGGCAGATTAAGAATAATGTTTTCACTTATGACATCTTCAAGCTGAAGCTTCATATCTTCCGTAAAAATGTACTCATCGTCCTTATTCTCGTCATTCACGGGAGTGCGCGTTATAGTATAAGTAATAGGAAGCTCATATTTCTTTGAAGTGCTTTTCATACATCGGTCACAAGCGGCAAAGTACTCAAAAGAAATCAACGCATCTAAATTTACTACGCCTGCCGTATTCTTTATACTGCCGAAAATCCTGACAGGAGCAGAAAGCGGATTTGTGCCGCTATGAGAAAGGCTTGCTAAATCCATTGTGTAATCTATCGGAACAAAAAGCCCTTCATTATTAAAAACCGGTTCAAGGTTAATAACCACATAAACACTCCTCTATTAAGGCGCAGGAGTAATTATATTATCAATTATAATGTTTGTCAAGAATAAAGCTAAATCTTTTTGGCGAAATCGAAAACTCTCTTTGGTATTTCCTCTTCACTTGCTGATACGGTGAGGACAAAATGCACTTCGCTTTCGCGGCTCAGCTCATAAAGTCTTTGTAAAAAATCCGCAAATGCCTCAAAATCATCTTTACCGACTATCTTTAGCGTGGCATCAACAAATATTTCCGTTATATCATGGTCTGACGCTATTATACCGCTTAAAAAACCGTAAAACGCATCGCACCCTGAAACGCCAAATCTATCAGTATTTATAAGTCTTGCCTTGTAAGTTACATTATATCTTAATTTCGGCTGTTTTTCAATGCACACAACATTTCCGTCAGTTTTCTCTAAAGCCTCATCTATAAGCTGAAGCAGATGCTTTGTTTTTCCTGAGCCCTTATTCCCTATTATTAACGATATCATAAAAGAAGACCCCCAATATATTTTTTATTATAAACTTTTACAAATGTGATTAGTCGGCAATTCTTTCTTCTAATTCCGCTTTTAATTGCTCATAGCCTTTTTTGCCTAAAAGTGCGCACATATTCTTTTTATAATCCTCTACACCCGGTTGGTCAAACGGGTTAATTCCAAGCATATATCCGGAAACGGCGCATGCCTTTTCAAGAAAATATACAAGGCAGCCGAACGCGTATTCATCCATTTTCGGAAGATTTAAAATTATATTCGGTACATTACCGTCCGTATGCGCAAAGAGTGTGCCCTTAAACGCTTTTTTATTAACGAAATCCATTGTTTTGCCTGCCATAAAGCTAAAACCATCCGGGTCGTCATCATCAAAGTTAATTTCAATATCTTTCTTTGGCTTATCAAAAATTACGACAGTTTCAAATAATAGCTTTTCGCCTTGCTGAATATACTGACCGAGCGAATGTAAATC
>JAAZGX010000138.1 GCA_012511005.1 Clostridiales bacterium | reverse complement strand
GGATTGCCGGTAAATTTTGTGAAGCCGTAAAAATGGTTGACGGCGCCTCTGTCTATGCCGTTTCAAGTAAATCAAAAGAAAGAGCCGAAAGCTTTGCGCACAAATACAATATCCCGCACTTTTTCAAAAGTTATGAAGAAATGCTTTCTATGCCTGAAATAGATGTTGTTTATATAGCTACTACTCACAATTACCATTATGATAATATAATGCTTTGCCTGCAAAACAAAAAAGGCGTGCTGTGTGAAAAGAGTATGGTAACGAATGCCTCCCATGCAAGAGAAGTATTTAGCTTCGCGAAAGAGCAAGGGCTTTTTATTATGGAGGCGATGTGGTCAAGGTATCTGCCTGCCGTAAAAAAAGCAAAAGAATGGATAGACAGCGGAAAAATCGGCGACATTGTTCTTTCGTCAGCGGTTTTAGGTTTTCGTACGAAAGACGAGCCTTTTGACAGATTTTTAAGTAAAGAGCTTGGCGGCGGCGCGGCGTTTGATTTGTCTGTATATAATATTGAGCTTGCAACATACCTGTTCGGCACAGAGTATGAAAGTGTGAAAACATCTGCCGTATACGGTGAAACGGGCGTTGATGTCACAAACAATATAACGCTTAACTACAAAAACTTTACCGTAAGTCTGCTTAGCACCTTAGCGGCAAACCTGCCAAGAAGCGATATGTATATTTACGGTACTAAAGGGAGCATATTGCTTGGAAGACTTGCCGCGCCTACAAAATGCACGCTATTTACTGACGATAACAAGCCGTATGTTTTTACAGGCGAGTTTAATAACGGCTTTCAATATGAAATACAGGATGTTTGCGACTGTATCAAAAACGGAAAAACGGAAAGCGAAATAGTTCCGCCAAAAGTAACAATAAAGTGTGCAGAGATTTATGATAAACTTTTAAATTTGAATTGAAAATTGAAACTGAGTGCGGGAAAAATCTTGCACTCAGTTTCTTGATTTCATTTTCATTTTTTAATTTGTATTGCGTCGCAGACGCGAGACTTTCCATTTAATCAGCGCCTGACTGATTATGAAGTTTTTAATTCTCATTAATCAATGAAAACCCATTGATTTCAGGAATGTACTTCCACACTTTGTTGCCGCCGTCCTCTTTGGCTCTGTATAGCGCCCTTTCGGAAAGAGTGTGTATTTCATAAAAGGAATTGTAGCTTTCTGTTTTATCAGAAAACACACCAATAGACACCGTTACAACAGCGGAAACGGCAGAGCAGTTATTAGGAATGGCAAGCTCTTCAACGGTTTTACAAATATCGGCGGATACGGCTTCACACTCGTTAGGACTGTCGCTTTTGAATAAAACCATAAACTCACCGCCGCCGACCCTGCCGATGTGAAAAGCTTTCTTTTGACAATAATCGTTTAGCGCTCCGCTTAATAAAACGAGCAGCTTATCTCCCGACGAAGCGCCGTAATATCTGTTATACTCTCTGAAAAAGTCAATATTAAGACTAATACAGTTAAGATATGTAAGCGTGTCTTTATCGTCAAATAATTCGGAAAGAGTATCAAGCGTCATCTTGCGGTTGCTAAGTCCCGTAAGGGAGTCAGTTATATTCTCATGATATAAGTCATAATTTGATTTTTTCAGTTTATCTGCAAAAATCAAGTTTTCTATTTTTATCTTTGAAATACTAAAAGACATTACAGCGCCTAATGCAACACTTACGAACAGGCTTAAAATATCGAAAGCAAAAAGGTCGCTGTTCTTGGCATATACGGACATAGCTATAAAAATTGCCGATGAAAGTATCGTTGTAAAAAGATTTTGCGGCGGCGGCACGATAAAAACGATTTGTATAATGCATATCATAAAAATGAATTTTACCGCAAGGTTATTAGGAGAGATAAGCGTATCGGAGTATGCCGCAACAAGGTAATAGAACAGGGATGTAAAAAATATCAGCAAATTAACGGTGCGGGGCTTTGAAAGCGTTTTAGTGTCAATTGTTTTTCTGCAAAGAAAAAACACAAATAAGGATACCGCGGCGGTAATAAGATTTAGTGTCACTTTCAATGAAAAACTTGAGGAAAGGACACGAAGAATGATTGCCTCAACCGCCGCTGTAAAATAAATAGCTACACTAAGATTTTTAAGAACGCGCAAGTTGCTTATACCAATGCCGTTTGCTTGAGAGGCAAAGGTTTTCTTGTTAAAGCCATAATAAAGCTCCGACTGTGAAAAGGATTTAAAAGCCATATTCTTTCCCGCCTTAGTAGGGGTTTTATCTCACGCTGTCAACAAGCGAAATAAAGCGGGAGATAAGCGTTGATGCCGTGCCTTTCCCTAATGAAACGAGCAGACACCATGTATCGGACTCAAGTGAATCGTTGTTTTCATCATAACGATAACCTGCTATTACATAATGGTTGTCAGGTGTTACATAACCGGCGGCGT
>JAAZGX010000137.1 GCA_012511005.1 Clostridiales bacterium | reverse complement strand
CATTAATATCGCCGTGTTTAATTATCAGAATATCCACATTAACCCGCCTTTATCAATACTCTTCTTCTGATACGCTCTTTTTAAGCTCTGCCACCACCCTGCTTGTGCCGAGCCTTTTAGCCCCAAGTATTAAAAACTCCCTTGCGTCGGAAATATCCTTTATTCCGCCTGCTGCTTTTATTTTCACATTTCGCCCTATATGCTGCTTAAAAAGCTCAATGTCAAGAGGTGTTGCACCCGCTTTAGAAAAGCCTGTAGAGGTTTTAATATAGTCTGCTTTGGCTGCTGTTACAATTTCACACATCTTGATTTTTTCTTTTTTTGTTAAAAGGCAGGTTTCTATAATAACCTTTAGCGTTTTCCCCTCACTTATTTCTCTTACGCTTTTTATTTCTGAAAGCAGCCCGTTATAATCTTTATCCTTTAACATACCGATGTTTATTACCATATCTATTTCGTCCGCGCCATTTTCTATTGCCTGCTTCGTTTCAAAAACCTTCGTTTCAGTCGTTTGAAAGCCTGCCGGAAAGCCTATTACGGTGCAAACTTTCACTTTATCGCCCGCCTGCTCTTTTGCAAAGGAAACAAAACAAGGTGCAACGCATACGCAAAAGCAGCCAAAGGCTTTCGCATCTTTAACAAGCTCTGCTATTTGCTCTTTCGTCGCCTCAACCGCCAAAAGCGTGTGGTCAACATATGCCGCTACATCATTTATATTCATATTTAGCTTCCTTTTTCTGTATTTAATATATTTTAACATTAATTCCTTGTAAGGTAAACCTTTTTAAATATAAAGATAAAATAATTGATAAAAACAATCTAATGTGATATTATATTAAGTGCTGCAGTTTTTGCATATGATATATATCGGGTGATAATATTGATAAACATTCTTATAATTTTCGGTGGGAAATCAAGTGAATATGAAGTTTCACTTCGCTCTGCCGCTTCTGTTATTAACAATATCGAGCGTGACAAGTATAATGTATACACGCTCGGAATTACAAAAGACGGAAAATGGCTCTATTATGAGGGAGATACTGATTTAATAGAAAAGGATGAATGGAGTGCCGGCGGCTTTACATCCGACGCTTTTCTTTCTGTCAACGCGTCTGATAACTCCCTTAATATTTTTGAAAACTCCATTATTAAAAAGGTACATATAGATGTTATATTCCCCGTTTTACACGGGAAAAACGGTGAGGACGGTACTATTCAAGGTCTTTTAGAGCTTTCGGGCATTCCTTATGTCGGGTGCGGCGTGCTTTCAAGCGCTGCGTGTATGGATAAAGCCGTTACTAACACGCTTTGTGATAGCATCAAAATAAGGCAGGCTAATTGGCGGCTCGTAAAAAAATATGATTTTAATCATAATCGTATTGACTTAGAGGAGATAATAGACGCACTTTCTCTGCCGCTTTTCGTAAAACCGGCAAACGCCGGCTCATCTGTGGGAATTTCTAAGGCTAATACAAAAGAAGAAGTCATAAATGCTTTAACATTAGCTTTTATGCATGACAGTAAAGCCGTTTTAGAGTCTGCTATTGTCGGCAGGGAGCTTGAATGCTCTGTTATGGGAAATGACTGCCCTTTAGCGTCATGTGTGGGTGAAATTGCCCCATGTAACGAATTTTATGATTATGACGCCAAGTATATAGACGAAAATTCAAAGCTTTTTATCCCCGCGCCTTTAACAGAAAAGCAATCCGACGAAATTAAGTCTAACGCTATTCTGGTTTATAAAATGCTTGATTGCAGAGGGCTTGCCCGTGTTGACTTTTTTATGGATAATGACGGCTTAATCTATTTTAATGAAATTAATACAATTCCCGGTTTTACATCAATCAGTATGTATCCAAAGCTTTTTCTGCAATCGGGAGTACCGTATCCGCAGCTTATTGAAAAGCTTATAGAATACGCATTTGAGAAAGAGTAAAAATATGAAAAAAGATGTTCTTATAAAAATTTTGGACAAGCAGTCCGCAGACGGTGAAACGGAAAAGCTTGAGATTACAACAAAAGGCACGCTCTCGTTTGACGACGGCGGATATTATATAGTATATGACGAAACGGACGGTGAACTTTCGGGAACTGTTACGACGCTTTTTATTGACTCGCCCAATAGTGTTACCGTAAGCAGGGAGGGCGCGTTTAATTCCCAAATTGTTTTAGAGCAGAATAAACGGCACAGTTGTTTTTATGACACTCCGTACGGTAGTTTTATGATGGGTGTTTTCGCAAAGCATGTAAAATCGAATGTAACGGAAAAGGGCGGAACCTTGAAAATGCGCTATACCGTGGACTTTAATTCGGGGCTTGCCGCAGAAAACTCCATGTCTGTTACAGTTACAGAGTTATAGCTTTTGAAAGGTAGATAATATGTCTTCTATAGTGCAAACAGCAGAAAATCAAATAAGAGAAGTAATAAAAACGGCTTTTAATGAAGCCGTAGAAAACGATAAGCTAACAGCCTTAAAACTTGGTGATATAAACTTAGAGGTGCCGGCAGACATTAAAAATGGAGATTATTCCACTAATGCCGCATTTATGCTTGCCTCATCTCAAAAGAAAGCTCCCCGTGTAATTGCGGATATTCTTTCGGAGTATATTTCACTCGAAAACACTTATTTTAGCAATGTTGAGGTTGCGGCAGCGGGATTTATAAACTTCTTCTTAAACAGTG
>JAAZGX010000136.1 GCA_012511005.1 Clostridiales bacterium | reverse complement strand
GCGTTGCCGTACATTCTTTTAACTTTTGAATTTTTAATATCGGAAATATTAACAATTAAAAGCCCGTTATTGTGTGATTTATCATAAGCAAAAACGCGCTTTTCGGTAACAATCACTGCCGAAAGACCGTATCTTCCGTCTAAAGCAAGGTCACCGATAAGCGCAAACATCAGCGTTTCATTATGTTTTAGTAGCTTTTCTGTCCGTTCTCGTATATCTTCAGGAATTTTACTGTTCGTTATAAGATTAGTTTCCAACAATACATCTCCCCTTTTCACAGTTAAAAACCATATCTGTCGCTTAATGTTATAACAAAAAACGACTTACAATACAAGTCTTTTAAAGAAAATAATACTTTTCAGTTCATCGGACAATATTAACAATAATTGATGATTGTTTTTAGTAATTATTACAATAAGATTTGTATTTATCATATTATAAATAAAGCATTCTTTTTAAAAAGCTTTAAAATAGCAAAAAAACCGTCAAAAGACGGTTTTTGGTGAGTTATCGGAGATTCGAACTCCGGACACCCTGCTTAAAAGGCAGGTGCTCTGCCTACTGAGCTAATAACTCGTACTATATTTGCCTCTAAAATGACAAAAAAACCAATTTGTCATGTAAAAGCAAATTTAGATAAACATAAAAAGGATTGACGCCACGAGTGCTGCAACAAAAAATATTGCGGCAACAATTTTAGTTATTTTAGCAAGTTTTGCCTCTATTGAGCGACCTTTATTCTTACCGAAAAATGTTTCGGCGCCGCCTGCAATAGCGCCGGAAAGACCTGCTTGACGACCTTGCTGCATTATAACAACAACTATAATCCCTATTGATGATAAAATAAGTGTTACACCGAATAAAATTTGATACCAAGTCATTTATATTTATTCCTTTCATAAAGAAATTGGCAATAATCAACGCCCGAATATAGTATCACAAGACAAAATAAAAAGCAAGTATATTTTTTGGTTTTTCCTAATTTATTATATTTAAAGGCGAATTATCTGAATTTATAAGGGGAATATACTTTCAGACGGATAAAGTTCCGTCTCTTTCGGAAAGTATTCCGATTAACTAATAAAAGCAGTATTGCGTTTGTCAATGCTTTTTTGGGCCAGGTCAATGTTATTTTGTACCTGTGCCATTTTTATATGTCATTTTCTATAATGTTTTCATAAGTTTCGCGTTTTATTATAATTTTTGAATTGCCTTCACTCACTGCAATAACAGCGGGGCGCGGGTATCTGTTATAATTTGAAGCCATTGAATAATTATATGCTCCCGTTGAGAGAACGGCTAAAATGTCGCCCGCTTTCACATGCTGAACCAATGTATTTTCTTGTATAAGGTCGCCGCTTTCACAGCATCTGCCAGCAACTGTAACGCTTTTTGTTCTTTTAAGAGCGGCTTTATTCGCGCATATTACCTCGTAATCTGACTGATACAGTATATACCTTGGATTGTCGCCCATTCCTCCGTCAACGGAAACATATGTTCTTATATTCGGGATTGTTTTGACAGAGCCTACCGTATATAGCGTAACGCATTCTGCGCCTACTATGGCTCTGCCCGGCTCAATAAATACGAAAGGCATCGGAAAATTGTGCTGCGACGCTTTTTCTTTTACTGTTTTTGCAACGGCTTTCATATATTCCGAGAACTCTTTCGGCTCGTCACTATCTTTATACTT